>CAJWRJ010000014.1 GCA_913046215.1 uncultured Legionellales bacterium
AAAAGAAAGTAGCTAAAAAGAAAGTAGCTAAAAAGAAAGTAGCTAAAAAGAAAGTTACGAAAGAAGTTGAAACTGATAATACATCGGACAAAAATTAATAGGAAAATAAATAATGGAAATCACTGCTTCATTAGTTAAAGAACTTCGTGAACGGACGGGTGCAGGCATGATGGATTGTAAAAAAGCACTTAATGATGCTAACGGAGATATAGAGGTTGCAATTGAAGTTATGCGTAAGTCCGGAGCTGCAAAAGCTGCAAAAAAAGCTGGTCGGATAGCTGCTGAAGGAATCATCTCAATCAAACAGAATGAGGGCGAGATAGTTATTCTTGAAGTCAATTGCGAAACAGACTTTGTTGCAAAAGACGAGAATTTTTTGTCATTTGTAGATGAAATACTGGAAGTAATTACAAAACAAGATGTAACTGATGTTGATGATTTACTGCATAAGAGTATTAACGATCAAACTATTGAAGAGAAAATACAGCAGTTAACAGCTAAAATTGGGGAAAAGCTAAGTATTAGGCGTTTTGAGAAATCTAAAATCAATAAAAAAGTTGGTACTTATTTGCATGGAAAACGTATAGGAGTGATTGTTGAGATTGAGGGTGGTGATGACAATTTAGCTAAGGATATAGCAATGCATATTGCTGCAAGCAAACCCTTATATGTTGATTCCAAGGAAGTTTCTTCATCCGTACTTGATAAAGAAAAAGAAATTTATATTGCTCAAGCACAAGAGAGCGGTAAACCTGATGATATTATTGAAAAAATGGTTGAAGGAAGATTAAAAAAGTTTGTTAAAGAAATAACGTTACTAGGTCAGCCGTTTGTTAAGGACTCGGAGCAATCTGTCGAAAAAATATTAAAGTCTGCTAATGCAAAAGTTTTATCATTCATAAGATATGAAGTAGGCGAGGGAATTGAGAAACGAGTGGATAATTTTGCAGAAGAAGTGATGTCGCAGGCAAAGGGAAACTAATTTAATGGAAAATCCGTCAAAGCAATTAAAATTTAGACGGATTTTATTAAAACTTAGTGGCGAGGCGTTAATGGGTGACGAACCCTACGGCATCGATCCAAAAATTATTGATCGTCTAGCAGCTGAAATTTATGAATTAAGTAAAATAGGAGCTGAGATTGCAGTAGTTATAGGTGGCGGCAATATTTTTCGTGGAACGGGTCTAGCAGCAAGAGGTATTGATAGAGTTACTGCAGACCATATGGGTATGCTTGCAACCATAATGAACTCACTCGCAATGCAAGACGCCCTAGAACGGATCAATGTTCATGCCAGAGTTATGTCGGCATTGAAAATAAATCAAGTATGTGAGGACTATATTCGAAGACGTGCAGTCAGGCATCTCGAAAAAGGAAGAGTAGTCATTTTGGCAGCAGGTACTGGAAACCCCTTTTTTACAACTGATTCTGCGGCAAGTTTGCGTGCAATCGAGATCAGTGCTGAACTTCTGATTAAGGCAACCAAAGTAGATGGTGTATACTCAGATGATCCTGTATCAAATAAGAATGCAACACGCTATGAAAGACTTAGGTATGATGAGGTCATTGAACGTAAATTAACGGTGATGGATACAACTGCTATTGTCTTATGCAGAGACAATAAAATGCCATTGAGAATTTTAGATATGAGAAAACCAGGGGTACTTCTAACGGTAGCAACCGGTGGCGATGAAGGAACACTTGTGAGCAATAATTAAAAAAATACTATGGTTGAAGATATAATTAAAGATGCAAAAAGTCGTATGCTGAAAAGCATTGAATCCTTGAAGAGTGAAATGGCTAAAATAAGGACCGGTCGCGCTCATCCAAGTTTACTTGAACATATCAAAATTAATTATTTCGGAACGGATACCGCACTTAATCAACTAGCTAGCATTAATGTAATTGATGCAAGAACCTTAGGTGTAAATGCATACGATAAAGGAAGTATTCAGGATATAGAAAAAGGAATTATGAATGCTGATCTCGGATTAAATCCAGTTACTGCGGGTGAAGTAATACGTGTTCCGTTGCCTTCGTTAACTGAGGAAACCAGAAAAGATTTAATTAAAATTGTAAGAGGAGAAGCTGAGCAGTGTCGCGTTGCTATACGTAATATACGACGTGATGCAAATACTTCATGTAAGAATCTTGTAAAAGAAAAAGTTATTTCAGAAGATGACGATAGAAAAGCAGAATCACAAATACAAAAATTAACCGATGAGCATATAGTACTTGTTGAAAAGAGCCTTGAGAAAAAAGAGGCTGAAATGCTAGAAATTTAGGACTTTGCTCACTGGAAACTTTCTTCTATAAAATATTAATAATTTCTCCCTCATAAATAACATAATTTACTATGAATAGTAAATCTTCTAAACCCAAACATATTATAATTATAATGGATGGAAATGGTAGGTGGGCAGAACAAAATGGTTTGACTCGTTCTGCAGGCCATAAGGCTGGTGTAAAAGTATTAAGAAATTTAATTGAACATGCAGTTCATCTCGAATTAAAGACGCTTACTGTTTATGCTTTTAGTCGTGAGAATTGGCAGCGCCCAAAGAAAGAAGTTGAGCTATTACTCGATTTGTTTATCTCATCACTCGAATCAGAAGTTAAAGATTTGCATGAGAATAATATAAAATTAAATTTTATCGGAGAGACAGATAAATTTTCCGAAAAATTGAAGAAATCTATGAGCAAATCTGAATCACTGACATCCAACAATTCAAAACTAACATTAAATGTTGCTTTAAATTATAGCGGCCGATGGGATGTTTATAAAGCTCTGTTGTCTATAATAGATGATATGACAGCTAAGAAAATTACTAAAAATGATGTCAATGAAGAGCTAATAAATACAAAATTGTCGCTAGCAGATTACGATGAGCCAGATCTCCTAATCAGAACTGGCGGTGAAAAGAGATTAAGTAACTATTTGTTATGGCAGATTGCGTATACAGAATTGTATTTTACTAATACTCTGTGGCCCGACTTTAATACTGATCAGTTTGATCTAGCTTTAGATTGGTACACAAAACGACAAAGAAGATTTGGTAAAACATCTGAACAAATCGAGAAAAATAAAAATGCTTAAAGAAAGAGCAATATCAGCATTAATTCTGGTAGCTCTTGTAATATGGACGACTCTTTATCTTGAACCAGTTTGGTTTGTATTAATTTCATCTTCATTTATTCTTCTTGGTATATGGGAATGGTTCAAATTATTTTCAAATAGAGATATGCGGGGTATTTATATTATTTTTATTGTATTCCCAATTCTTTTTATGTTTATTATTTGGCCCTCTATATCATTTATACTAAGTGTTTCATCAATCAGAACAGATTCTTTACAATCAAAAGGAATTTTTTATTTATTTTATGTATTTGTAATGGTTTTTTGGATAAGTTATGCACCTGTTGTAATTCATATGTATCAAACGGAGCGAATTGATAACCTATCAAGAAAAATGCCCGGAGGGGGCATTCTTCCTCCCAAAAAAACAACATTGAAAAGTTTCTTCTTAGGTAACTGGACGCACAATGGATGGAAGATTACTCTTTGTAGCATTAACCCAAAACTTACATTGAAAAATTTCTTCTTAGGTAATTGTTTGTTATGGGGTATGTGGTTAACTTTAATAATATTACTAGTTAAAAATCCATATATCTTGTTATTTCTTTTTTTAATTATATGGAGTGCTGATACAGCAGCTTATTTTGTTGGAAAAAAATATGGTAAACATAGCCTTGCTCATAATGTCAGTCCAGGCAAAACTTGGGAAGGAGTGGCAGGAGGTTTGATTGCAGCTATCTTAACTTCTTTTTTAACATTATATTTATTTAAAAAATTTTCGGGCGTTAATTTGTTTGAAGCCTCTCAATTAAAGATAATTTTATTGTCATCTATTACAGTTATTTATTCTGTGATTGGAGATCTTTTTATAAGTGTTGTAAAAAGAGAGACAGGAAACAAAAATAGTGGTGTATTGATTCCTGGACATGGTGGAATTTTAGATAGAATTGATAGCTTAATGGCTGGTTCTGTTGCTTTTATGTCATTTGGAGCTTTTTTTGATCTTTTCGGCTTCGCTCATTATGGATTATAAATGAAAGAAATAACAATATTAGGCTCAACAGGTAGCATTGGTGTTAATACATTAGATGTAATTTCAAATCATCTGGATAAGTTTAATGTAAGAGCATTAACGGCAAATACGAATTTAGATATTTTTGTTGAGCAGTGTTTTAAATATCAACCCGAATACGCAGTGATGACAGATGAAGCATCTGCATCAAAATTAGAAGAAAAATTAAAAAAGAAAGCTCCAGATATAAGCGTTTTAGCCGGTATTGAAGGCCTAGTAAAAGTAGCAGAACTGGATTCAGTAGATTATGTTATGGCTGCAATTGTCGGCGCAGCTGGATTATTGCCAACACTGGCTGCCGCAAAATCCGGCAAGCGTGTCTTACTTGCAAATAAAGAGGCGCTCGTGATGTCCGGAAAATTATTTATGGATACCATTGCGGGAAGCAACTCTGAATTAATACCAATCGATAGCGAACATAATGCTATTTTTCAATGTATCGCGGATACAAATAATCAGGAAAATGCATCAATTAGAAGTATCATGCTGACTGCTTCAGGAGGACCATTCCTTAACACCCCCATAAACGAGCTTGCTTCAAAAACACCTGAACAGGCTTGTAAACACCCTAAATGGAAAATGGGGAGAAAGATTTCAGTTGACTCAGCAACGATGATGAATAAAGGGCTAGAGATAATCGAAGCGTCATGGTTATTTAATATAGATCCTGATTCGATTAATGTTGTCATTCATCCGCAAAGCATTATTCATTCATTAGTTGAGTATAAGGATGGGTCGGTATTAGCTCAACTAGGAAATCCTGATATGCGTATTCCTATATCTTTCGGTCTAGCATGGCCAGATAGAATTGAAACAAAGGTAGAGCGATTAGATTTATTTGATATTAGTCAGTTTGATTTTAAAAGGCCGGAAGAAGATCGGTTTCCCTGTTTAAGGCTCGCACGCGAAGCAATTAAACAAGGAGGAACAAGTAGCGCTATTTTAAATGCGGCGAATGAGGTCGCGGTGAACGAGTTCTTAAACAATAATTTAAAATTTACAGATATTGCTATTGTTATAGATTCTGTAATGAGCAATGTCGCACAGAATAATGCTAGCACACTCGATGTAATTCTTAATGATGATAAATTAGCAAGAGCACAAGCAAAAGAAGTTATTAGAGGTATGAAAATTTGATGGAATTTATAAACTCACTACTAGCATTTATTGTGTCCATTGGCATATTAATTACATTTCATGAGTACGGACATTTTTGTGTTGCTAAATTTTTTGATGTCAAAATTCTTCGTTTTTCAATCGGTTTTGGAAAATCAATATTTATAAAACATTTTGGTAAAGATGAAACAGAATTTAGCATAGCTGCATTACCATTAGGCGGTTATGTAAAAATGCTCGATAGCCGCGAGGGAAATGTTGCAAAAAATGAAATGAACCGCGAGTTTAATGGTAAGCCGCTTTGGCAAAGGTTTTGTATAGTTTTAGCTGGACCAGTATTTAATTTTATTTTAGCAGTAATACTTTATACAGTCATATACACAGTTGGAGTACAGGGATTAAAACCAATTATTGGCGAAGTTGAATCATCTTCAATGGGAGCTAAATCAGGTTTTGTAGCAAAACAGGAAATAGTCTCTGTTAATGGAATTATTACTCCGACATGGTCAAATGTAGTTGATAGTCTTGTCAGTCAAACTGTATCTGGAGATACAGCAAAAATTACAGTAAAAGATATTGATGGCATTCAGAAGTCTGTTTATTTAGATCTTTCCAGAATATCAATTGATGAAATAGCTGATGGTAAGTTATTGAAAAAAATAGGTATAGTTATAGAAAAATTAGAAATAGCTCCAATAATTGGTGATATCGTAAAGAATTCACCTGGTGAAGCAAGTGGATTACAAAAAAATGATAAAATAATTGCTGTTAATGATGAAATTATAGAGTCGTGGGACGAGTGGGTTGAGATAATAAGACGAAGCCCGAATCAACAGTTGAATATTGATATTTTACGTAATGAAACAATAAAAAATATAGCGTTGGTGCCTGAAAATATTCTTGAAAATGGTAAAAATATTGGTCGTATTGGCGTTAGACCGGAAATAACTGATGATTTATATGAATCATATTTTGCTTTAGAGCAGTATTCGCTGCATTTAGCTATTTTGAAGGCATTTGATAAGACTTGGGAAATGTCAGTGCTAACTCTGAAGGTACTTGGTAAAATAATAATCGGCGATGCATCTGTAAAGAATTTATCTGGTCCGATAAGTATCGCTAAGTATGCGGGGCAGTCAGCTAGTATTGGTTTTACAGCACTTCTAACATTTCTAGCTATAGTTAGTATAAGTTTGGGTGTACTTAATTTATTACCAATACCATTGTTGGATGGCGGTCATCTGGTTTATTACATTATTGAATTCATTACAGGTAGACCTGTTTCAGATTCAATGCAAATAATAGGACAACAAATAGGAATAGTTTTGCTTTTAAGTTTGATGAGCATTGCACTTTATAATGATTTTATTAGGTTACTAGGATAAATGACAAACAAGTGAAAACTAGATTTAAAAAATTATTTTTTATATTTATTTTATTACTTCCTCTGCATGTAGCTAATGCAGCAGAGGAATTCATAATTGAAGATATTCGTGTTGAGGGCTTGGAAAGAGTTACGCCAGGCACTGTGTTTAATTATCTTCCGATGAAGGTAGGAGATAAATTTAATGATTCACTCTCTTCTAATGCTGTTAGAGCATTATTTAGAACAGGTTTTTTTGATGACGTAAAATTAGTGAGAGATGGAAATGATTTAGTGTTGATTTTTGTAGAGCGACCAGCAATTGGAACAATCACAATGATCGGCAATGAAGATATAAAAACAGAAGAATTATTAGAAAATTTAAAACAAATTGGATTTGCAGAAGGAAGAGTATTTGTGCAATCTCAATTAGATATGGTTGAACAAGAATTACAGAGACAGTATTACTCCTTTGGTAAATACGCGGCTAAGATCGTATCAACTGTGACTAAACTAAATAATAATCGTGTTGCTATTGTTATAGAAGTATCTGAAGGACTTGCTGCAAAAATAAAGAAAATTAACATTGTTGGAAATGAAATTTTTGAAGAAAAAGAATTATTGAAGGAGTTCAACTCTAGCACATCAACAATGTTTTCATTTTTTACAAAAGTTGATCAATATTCAAAGCAAAAATTATCTGGGGATTTGGAGGTATTGCGGACATTTTATTTAGATCGAGGTTATTTAAATTTTACTCTGGATTCAACACAGGTAACAATTTCTCCAAATAAAAAGGATATTTTTATAACAATAAATATAACTGAGGGCGATGTATATAAAATTAGTGATGTTAAATTGGGCGGAGATTTAACCTTGCCTGAAAAAGATATATTAGATTTAATATTAGTCAGATCAGGAGAAATTTTTTCAAGAAAAGATGTAACGGAGACGACAAAAAAAATTACAGATCGTTTGGGGGAAGAAGGCTATTCATTTGCAAATGTAAATTCCATTCCAGATATTGATAAAGAAAATAAAACTGTATCATTGACTTTTTTTGTAGATCCGGGAAAACGTGTTTATGTTAGACGTATAAACTTTTCTGGTAATAATAAAACTCGTGACGAGGTATTAAGACGTGAAATGCGTCAGCAAGAGGGTGCCTGGATATCAACATCACAAGTTCAAAGAGGAAAGCTTCGTCTACAACGCACTGGATTTTTTAAAGATGTTAATGTTGAAACACCTCTTGTTCCAGGGACGTCAGATCAAGTCGATGTTAATTATTCTGTTGAGGAAGCACCGGGAGGGCAATTTGGCATTGGAATTGGTTTTTCACAGACATCAGGAATTATTTTAACAACAAATTTAACGCAAGATAATTTTCTTGGAAGTGGAAAAAAAGTTGGGTTTGTATTCAATAATAGTGACATTAATAGTAACTATAGCCTTAGTTTTTATAATCCTTATTATACGCTCGATGGAATAGGTCGTGGTTTCAATGTCTTTTATAAGGAGACAGATGCAGGTGAAGCAAATTTATCATCATTCAGTTCAAAAGATGCAGGTGCGGATGTAAGGTTTTCTGTTCCTGTTTCAGAAAACAATACCATTGAAACAGCCTTTATGTATCAAAAAACAGATGTCACACTCGGAACAAACCCTTCAGCTCAACTTACAAATTTTATTAATGCTAATGGTAATGAATACGATATATTTAGTTGGAATTTTTCTTTTAAATTTGACACCAGAAATAAAGCAATTTTACCAGATAAGGGAACTTTACATCGGTTAAGTTCAGAGGTTACCCTCCCAGTTGGTTCGGATGTTGAATTCTATAAGTTACGTTATAAGACATCATGGTTTAAGGATATTTACGAGGATTACATTCTGACTCTTGGTGCGGATCTTGGTTATGGCGACGCGATTGGCGATACAACCGAGCTACCATTTTTTGAAAATTTTTATGCGGGTGGCCCGCGTTCGGTTAGAGGGTATGATGAATTTACAATAGGGCCAGTTGATAATACAGGTCTTGCAATTGGTGGTTCAAAAAAGGTTGTTGGAAATGCTGAAGTTATTATACCTGTGCCATTTCTCAGCGATGTAAAACAGGCTCGTGTGACAGGATTTGTTGATGCTGGTAGTGTTTACGGACCAGATGAGGATGTCAGTTTTGATGATCTTAGATACTCGACTGGAATAAGTGCTATTTGGGTTTCACCATTTGGTGCAATTAGTGCTAGTTATGCTGTACCATTTGCAAATAAAAGTACTGACCGTATTCAAAACTTCCAGTTTACTTTTGGTACGTCATTTTAGTTATTTGGAGCAATAATAATGAAGATTTTACTTAATTTACTTTTAACATCGACACTCTTTTTTGGATATGTTTGTAATTTGTATGCAGAAGATACATATAAGATCGGTGCCGTTAATGCTATTCGTGTACTTGAGCAATCTCCTCAAGCCGAAAGAGCTAGAAAGATGATTGAAGAGGAATTTACTTCGAGAGATAAGCAATTAATATCTGAGCAGAAATCTATTAAAGAGCTCGAAGATAAATTTAATAAAGATAAAGCAATTTTAAGCGAACAAGAAAGAACAAAACTTGAGAGGGATATCATATCCAATAGAAGAGACCTTAAAAGAAAACAAGATGAATTTAGAGAAGATCTTACATACAGACGTAACGAGGAAATGGGAAAGATACAGAAACAAATAATTGAAGCAATTCAGCAGGTCGCGAAAGACAATAAATATGATTTGGTTTTAAGTGAGGGCGTCTTATATGCAAGCCCAAAGATTGATATGAGTGGATTAGTAATTGAACATCTTAAAAAATAAAATTCATAAGTAAGGTTATATTAAATTAATTTCAACGGGTAGTTTTATGTCAGCCACACTCGGCGAATTATCTCAATTAAGCGGTGCAAGGCTTGAAGGGTCTTCTGATTGTGCTATTACATCTGTGAATACATTAAGACAGGCAAAGCAAGGGGAAATATCATTTTTATCAAACCGACACTATGCAAATGATCTACTAGATACAAAAGCATCTGCTGTTATTCTTTCTGAAGAAGACCTGAAGCATTGTCCAACACATGCACTCGTTAGTGACACTCCTTATTTAGTCTACGCAAAAATTGCTAATTTTCTTCATCCAGAAATTTCTCGAGATGGCAGTGTCGCAGACAGCGCGATTTTAGGCAGCGGATGTGATGTAGATAAAACTGCAACAGTGTGTGCTAATGTAGTCATTGGTAATAATGTTATTATTGGTGCTGGGGTCTATGTAGGTCCTAATTCCACGCTTGAAGATAATGTGAAAATTGATACTGCCAGTAAATTGATTGCTAATGTAACTATTTGTAATGATGTTATTGTTGGTAAGAACGTAATTTTACATCCTGGGGTTGTTTTAGGTGCCGATGGTTTTGGTCTAGCTAAAGAAGATGATGAATGGATAAAAATACCTCAAATAGGATCAGTTTTAATTGGCGATAATGTAGAAATTGGAGCTAATTCGACGATTGACCGAGGGGCTATTGAAAACACAGTCCTTAAAAATGGCGTAAAAATAGATAATCAGGTACAGATTGGACATAACGTTGTTATAGGAGAGAATACTGCTATAGCGGGGTGTTCTGGAATTGCAGGCAGTACTACTATAGGCAAAAGATGTATGATTGGGGGAGCAAGTTCAATAAGTGGACATATCGAAATAACTGATGATGTTACAATCACAGGTATGTCAGGTGTTTCGAACTCAATAAAGACACCGGGTATTTATTCATCAGGACTACCTGTAACGGAAAATAGAATCTGGAGAAAAAATATTGTTCGCATGAAAAATCTTGACGAAACAATAAGAAAGATACTTTTAAAAATACAATAAAAAAATTATGAAAAATATAAATATTGAAGAAATAAAAACGATATTGCCTCATCGCTATCCTTTTTTATTAATTGATAAAGTAATTGAGGTTAAAAAAGGCGAAGAAATTAAAGCTTTAAAAAATGTTACATACAATGAACCTTTTTTTCAGGGACATTTTACAAATAAATCAATAATGCCCGGAGTAATGATTATCGAAGCTTTTGCACAAGCTACTGCTTTACTCGGTGCTTATGGTTTTGAAGAAAAAAGAAGTTCTGAGAGCGAGCTGTATTATTTGGTTGGAATAGATAAAGCACGTTTTAGAAAATCAATTGTGCCAGGCGATCAAATAATAATAAACGTTAAATTTTTAGCGAACAAAAAAGGTATATGGAAATTCGCTGCGACTGCATTTGTTGATTCAAATGAGGCAGCATCAGCTGAATTATTAACAACAATCAAGGACTAAATTCTTGATTGATCCTACTGCAATAGTCCATCCAGATGCTAGTATTGATAGTAATGTAATCATTGGCCCATACACAGTTATTAAAAAAGATGTATCTATTGGTTCTGGAACTGAGATTGGGTCACATGTTGTCATTAGTGGCCCAACAAAAATTGGTTCTCATAACAAGATATTCAATTTTTGTTCCATAGGAGAAGATCCCCAAGATAAAAAATATAAAGATGATTCGAATTCATATTTAGAAATTGGTTCAGGCAATACAATTCGTGAATATGTTTCTATTAATCGCGGAACATCAAATGGCGGAGGAAAAACAAGCATTGGTAGTAATAACTGGATTATGGCTTACGTTCATATTGCTCATGATTGTTGTATTGGTAATAATTCTACGTTTGCAAATAATACAACATTAGCAGGGCATGTAAGTATAGGTGATTTCGTTATTTTAGGTGGTTTTACAGGTGTCCATCAATTTTGTCGTGTTGGTAATTATAGTTTCTCAGCAATTTCATCTGTTATTGTCAAGGATGTTCCCCCGTATATTTTAGTTTCAGGCAATACTGCTAAGCCATCAGGACTAAATCGTGAGGGTCTTAAGAGAAATGGATTTAATTCAGATGATATAAACTTATTAAAGAAAGCCTATCGAATTATTTATCGAGATGGCTATATTCTTGCTGAAGCACTTGAGGAGCTACTAAAAATCTCAAAGGATTCAAAAGAGGTAGAATTGTTGTATTCATTTATCTCATCGTCAGAAAGAGGAATTGTTAGATAATGAAATTTAGTTTGAATATTAAAGTAGAGTAAATAAATGCTCCGTATAGGGATTGTTGTAGGTGAACCTTCTGGTGATACTCTTGGCGCAGGCCTTGTTCGTGAATTGAGAAAAAAAAATAAAAATTTAAAAATTGAAGGTATTGGCGGCGAGAAACTTAAAATTGAAAAGATGGATCTTTTATTTCCAATGGAAAAATTATCTGTTATGGGTTTTACTGAAGTCCTAGGAAGATATTTTGAATTAAGAAGCATTAGAAATAAGTTAATAAAACATTTTTTAAAAAATCCTCCAGATATATTCATCGGAATTGATTCGCCAGACTTTAATTTGTGTATAGAAAAAAGATTACGTAAGGCAGGAATTAAAACTATACATTATGTTAGTCCATCTGTGTGGGCGTGGAGAATGGGCAGAGTAAAAAAAATAAAAGATTCTGTTGATTTAATCTTGAATGTATTTCCATTTGAGACTCAGATTTATGATAGGTATGGAGTGCCTAATAAGTATATTGGACATCCATTAGCTGATCTTTTATCTAGCACACCAAATATTGAATCTTCTAGAAATAGTTTAGGCTTGCCGTTAGATAAAAGAATAATTGCTTTATTACCAGGAAGTCGAAGAAATGAAATAAAGAGAATCGCAGCTCCTTTATTAAAAGCATCTTTAATTGCGAAAGAAAAAGACAAGAATCTTTTGTTTATTTGTGCATTAATTGATAATGATTCATTAGAAATCTTCAAAAAGATAAAGAATAAAATCGCGCCAAATTTAGATGTAAATGTATATATCGCAAAAACACATCAAGCGATAGAATCATCGGATATTGTTATGCTCGCATCTGGAACCGCAACACTTGAGTCAATGTTATTATATAAACCAATGATTGTAGCCTATAAAATGTCATGGCTTACCTATTTAATAGTTAAGTTGTTGGCCAAACTGCCATATGCATCAATACCTAATATTTTAGCAAATGATTGTATAGTTCCCGAATGTTTACAATATAGATGTACGCCTAAAATACTAGCTTCAGAATTAGATAAGTTCTTAAACTCTACTAAAAATATAAAAAAAATAACTAGTTATTATGAAAAATTCTCGAAAAAACTAAGAAAACAAGCTGATTATGGAGCTGCAAATGCGGTGCTCCAACTAATAGAAAATGATAAGCTCAATTGATGATTTAGAAATAGGCAATGCTAAATTAATTGCTGGTGTTGATGAGGTCGGAAGAGGTCCGTTAGCTGGCCCTGTTATTGCGTCAGCTGTAATATTAGATCCGAAAAAGAAAATTGATAACCTTTGTGATTCAAAAAAATTGAGTTCAAAAATGCGTTTTCTTATTTCAAAAAATATAAAAATGAACTGTATCGAGTGGTCCGTAGGAAGAGCAGAAGTAAATGAAATAGATGAACTAAATATTCTGCAGGCAAGTTTACTTGCAATGAAAAGAGCAGTGGATAAATTAAAGGTAAAACCAGAACTTGTTGTTGTTGATGGACAATATACTCCTAATATTGATATAAAAAAGATTGCAATTATCAGAGGAGATAATTTTATCCCGTCAATTTCTGCGGCATCGATAATCGCAAAAGTGGAAAGAGATGAAGAAATGATTGCATTAGATAAAATATATCCAAACTATGGATTTTCATCACACAAAGGGTATCCAACAAAAAAGCATATTGAGTCAATAGAACAGTTGGGTGTTACAGTAATTCATAGACGTACATTTTCTCCTGTAAAAAAAATTATAGATAAATCTTGTTGATATGAGTTTCATACACTTACATTTGCACACTGAATATTCATTAGTTGATGGACTTATTAGAATTAATGAATTAGCAGCTACTGCTGAAAGCATGAATATCCCAGCTATTGCTGTTACTGAGAGAAATAATGTATTTTCGGCTGTAAAATTTTACCGCGCCATGTCTTCACATGGAATCAAACCGATAATTGGCGCTGAAATAAACCTAGCATCAAAAGCAAAAGATGAATTTTCTAATGTACTTTTGCTTTGTCAGCATATAGACGGATATAAGAATTTGTCACAATTAATAACAAAAAGTTATACAGAGGGACAGCACTTAGGTAATCCAATTGTCTATATGGATTGGCTTGAAAGCTATAATGATGGGTTAATTATTATAGATTGTGCCGAAAATGGATATTTGAGTAAATCGTCTATTCATGATGATATTTCAATAGTCGAAAAAAAAATAGAAAAGTGGCTTTCCATATTTTCAGACCGTTTTTATCTTGAGCTTCAGAGGGTTGGTAAAAGCGATCAAGATAATTTAATAAATAATACAATTGATATTTCAAATAAATTTAATATCCCGTTAGTAGCAACAAATAATGTAAGATTTTTGGATGAAATGAGTTATGAAGCTCATGAGGCGCGTGTTTGTATTCAGGAAAGTTTTACGTTGGATGATCCAAGGCGTCCTAGGCATTATACGTCACAGCAGTACTTACGTAGTCAGAAAGAAATGGGAGAATTATTTTCGGATATTCCAGAATCTCTTACAAATACATTAAAGATTGCACAAAGATGCAATATTGAATTTACACTTGGTCAAAATTTTTTACCACACTTTCCTGTAAAAAAATCTGAAACTCAGGATCAAAAACTTATAAACGATTCAAAAAATAAATTAAATAAAATTTTAGTTGACTTAAAAATAGACAATAAAGAAATTGCAGAGGAATATCATTCTAGATTACAAAAGGAACTTGATGTAATTATTGGGATGGGTTTTTCTGGATATTTTCTAATAGTTGCAGATTTTATACATTGGGCAAAAAGTAATGGTATACCAGTGGGACCAGGAAGAGGATCCGGTGCAGGTTCATTGGTCGCCTACTCGTTAGATATAACAGAGCTTGATCCAATCAAATATGATTTACTTTTTGAGCGTTTCCTAAGTTCCGAACGAATTTCATTGCCTGATTTTGATGTTGATTTTTGTATGGACCATAGAGACGATGTTATAAATTATGTTTCAGAAAAATATGGAAATGATCGAGTCTCACAAATAATTACCTTTGGTAAAATGGCTGCAAAAGCAGTAGTCAGAGATACAGGAAGAGTTTTAGGTTTTCCGTATGGTTTTGTTGATCAAATAGCAAAACTGATCCCTTTTGATTTGGCAAAACCAATGACTCTTGATAGGGCATTATCTGAAGATAAGACTCTGAAAAAAAGATATAAGTCAGAAGATGACGTAAAACAATTAATTGATCTTGCAAAAAAACTAGAAGGTATAACAAGAAACGCTGGAAGACATGCTGCTGGCGTTGTTATCGCTCCGAAGTCATTATTTAATTATATGCCTCTTTATTGCGAACAAACATCAGAGGCTATAGTGACTCAATTCGATATGGGAGATGTTGAGAGTATCGGACTTGTGAAATTTGACTTTTTAGGACTGAGAACATTAACAATCATTGATTGGGCACTTAAGGATGTAAATCGAATAAGAATAAAAGAAAATAAAAAACCATTAGATATTAGAAAAATAGAACTAGATGATTCTTTAACATATAAATTAATTCAGAATATAAATACAACTGCAGTGTTTCAATTAGAATCAGATGGAATGAAACAGCTAATCAAGAGACTAAAACCAGATAAATTTGATGATCTTATTGCACTAGTCGCCTTATTTAGACCAGGCCCCTTACAGTCTGGAATGGTTGATGAGTTTATTCAGAGAAAGTCAGGTGCAACAGTTCGATACATGCATGATGATCTAGAGCATGTTCTTAAACCAACGTATGGAATAATCTTATATCAGGAACAAGTTATGCAAATAGCACAGCTTCTTGCTGGATATACATTAGGTTCTGCAGACATTCTGCGAAGAGCTATGGGAAAAAAGAAAGCGGATGAAATGAAACAGCAAAGAGCAATATTTATAGAGGGTTGTATTGCGCGTGGTATTGATGGAGATCTCTCAACAAAAATTTTTGATGTTATGGAAAAATTCGCAGAATATGGATTTAATAAATCTCATTCTGCGGCATATGCTTTAGTAGCTTACAGAACGGCTTGGTTAAAAGCGCATTATCCTGCAGCTTTTATGGCTGCTGTATTATCATCTGATATGGACAATACAGATAAGATCGTCACGTTTTTAGAAGAAATTAGAAGAATGAAAATTGAAGTGCTCCCACCATCTGTAAATCAGGGTCAGTATTTTTTTACTGTTACTGATGATATGAAAATAACCTATGGTTTAGGTGCAATTAAAGGTGTAGGTTTGTCTGCTATTGAGGTGATTGTTAAGGCAAGAGAGGAGGGCGGCGAATTTCTTAGTTTATTTGATTTTTGCAAACGGGTTGATCTGCGAAAAGTTAATCGACGAGTTCTCGAAGCATTAATAAGATCAGGTTCTATGGATTTTTTCGAAGTTAGTAGAAGTACGCTTTCGTATAATCTTTCCAAAGCAATTTCATTATCAGAACAACATTCAAGAGATACTATAAGCGGACAAAATGATATGTTTGGTTTAGATGATGATAAAAATAGTGATAGTAATGTAGTAGATATTTCTCAATACAAAATTCTACCTAATTGGAGTGATAAAGAAAGATTAATTGGGGAAAAAGAAACATTAGGCTTTTATCTTAAAGGGCATCCAATTAATAGATATGAGGATGAAATCAAAGAAATAGTTAGTACTCGATTAAATGAATGTAGATTAGGTAATGTTTTTATTGCTGGTTATATTATGAGCATAAGAACACGAACCGGAAGCAGAGGTCATATGGCAATGGTTAGACTTGATGATAGGACAGGAAGAATCTTGGTTAATGTATACTCTGATGAATATCAAAAATATAGAAGTCATTTAATAAAAGATCAGCTTGTTTTTATCAAAGGCGTAGCCGTAGAGGACGATTATGTTGTTGAGGGGGGTATTTCAATAAAGGCTAATCAGATTTATTCGCTCGATCAAATAAGAAAGGAAAGATCCTCATTGGTTCTTAGTATAGAAAAAAGCGATTTAAGTAATGGCGGTGTTGAAAAGCTTAAAAATACAATAACTCCTTATAGAAATGGAAGTTCAAGAGTTTATATACGATATGATAATGGTGAGGCGATTGCCAATTTAAACCTTGGCGAGGAGTGGAGGTTAACAATAAATGACGAGCTACTCGATAAATTAACAGAATCTATTGGTAAAGATAATATAAAAATAGATTATAATATTAATAAATTTCAATAGATATATATAGATATGCATTTTCTAGATTTTGAAAAACCAATCGCCGAGCTTGAGGCAAAAATTGAAGAATTAAGTTTTGTTGAAAGTAGTCAAGAAATCGATGTAAATAAGGAAATTATGGCCTTGAAGAAAAGAAGCCATGATTTAACTAAGTCGATTTTTTCATCATTAACACCATGGCAAATAGCACAAATTTCTAGGCATCCGAGACGTCCATATACTAGAGACTACATAGAGAGAATATTTGTAGATTTTGAGGAATTGCACGGCGAAAGATATGTAGCTGATGACCCTGCAGTTATTGCTGGAATAGGACGTCTAGGTAACCAATCAGTTGCAGTTATTGGTCATCAAAAAGGACGAGATACAAAAGAGAGAATTATGCGTAACTATGGCATGCCAAAACCTGAGGGTTATCGTAAGGCGTTACGCGTTATGAAACTTGCTGAGAGGTTTAATATGCCCGTTTTAACTTTTATCGATACTCCTGGTGCATATCCTGGTATAGAAGCTGAAGAGAGAGGTCAGAGTGAGGCTATCGCAAGAAACCTTTTAGTGATGTCCGAGTTGAAATCACCGATTATAGCAACTGTTATAGGAGAAGGTGGTTCGGGAGGTGCTTTAGCTATTGGTGTAGCTGATCACTTATCTATGCTTCAATATAGTATTTATTCTGTTATATCACCCGAAGGATGTGCTTCAATACTTTGGAAAAGTGCAGATAAAGCACAGGAGGCAGCGCAATCCCTTGGCATAGATTCAAAAAGGTTAAAAGAATTAGGACTTATCGATCGTATTATTGATGAACCATTAGGTGGCGCACATCGTGATTATGATGATATCGCAAAAAGACTTAAATTGATTTTGATTGAGGAGCTTGAAAAATTAAGCGCCTCACCTATATCTCAGATTGTTAATCAAAGACAAGAGAGATTGAGAAAGATCGGTAAATTTGAAGATAATTAAATATTCTATTTTCTTTCACGTCCCGTAAATTTTAAATTAAAATAGTCTAATGATATACCAGCTATCTGAATTCGATCCCTCCGAGTTTTTTAACTCTTTTACAGATTCAAAGCATATTGTTATCGCTTTTAGTGGCGGTATAGATTCTAGTGTTATGCTTAATATAATGTGTAAAAAAAGAGACAAACTAAAACAATCAATAGAAGCAATTTATATCGACCATGGTCTAAATGATAAAAGTGCTGAATGGGGAGTATTCTGTAGTAAAGAGTGTGAAAAACATCAAATTGCCTTTAAAACAATAAAAATTACAGAAGACTGTCCTAAAAATAGTAGTATTGAGGCATGGGCAAGAAATATTCGGTACTCCTTATTTGTAGAGAGTATGAAAAAAAATGATATTCTACTAACAGCACATCATCAAGATGATCAAGTAGAGACTTTTTTCCTTCAATTATTAAGAGGCGCTGGTCCACAAGGTCTTGCATCTATGCCTATTGTAAAAAAAATAGAGCATATATTTCATATTAGACCATTTTTATATTTTCAACGTAAAGAAATCATCGAGTACGCTCATAATCATAATATTTCATGGTTGGAGGATGAAACTAATTATGATGTTAAATATCAGCGTAACTTTATTAGACATAATGTACTACCAGAGATCTCTAAAGTTTGGCCATCGTATCAACAAAATATTCTAAGAACCATAAAACATCAAGTCGAGTATAAAAAAATATTAGATGAGATTGCAATGTTAGATATTGAAACAGTATCAACTAATAATTTTAATAATCTTGATGTTAATTTAATAAAAAAATTAAGCGTAGAGAGGCAAAAAAATTTAATTTTCTTTTGGCTGAAAAAAATAAATTTAGAATCACCAACATCAAAACATATGGATCAAATAATCAATACATTAATAAATTCCGATCAAGAAAAATCTCCATGTGTTAACTGGAATAATACAGAATTGAGACGTTATAAAACACTTTTATACGCATCGGGCTTAACTAATGCATATGATTCAAACTTTGAGATAAATTGGGACACCGCCTCTCCATTAAGTATTGAGGGGGAAACATTAATAGCAAAGGAAACTGAGGGCAAGGGAATATCTAAGAAAAGCATTAAGGATGCAAAAATTATTATTCGATATAGACATGGCGGTGAAAAAATATATTCTAATAGTCTCAAACAATCTAAATCAATTAAACAATTATTTCAGGAACATAACGTTTTACCATGGCTTAGAAACAAAGTTCCGCTAATTTATATAAATGAGAAATTAGCAGTAGTGCCTGGGTTTTGTGTAGATAGAAACTATTTGGCAAATAAAAATGAAACATCATTAGATATACAGTGGTCAGGTTATAAAAAAGTGATTCAATCTTAAAATATGAAAATTTTAAATAAAATTATTTCAAAAATGAATACTGGTAAAAAAAATCAGTCGAAAACTATTACAGTTTCAACTAAATTAGATAGCAATAATAATAATAGGAAAAAATTATTTGAACACTGGTGTAAAAAAGAAAAATGGCTACTCTTCAATGAAGGTATTCCTCTTTTATATGCAGTAGACCCAGAGAAAAAAAATAAAATACCAGATGAATTAGTTACAAAAATAGAAAAGCTAGCGTCACATGCAAAAGAATGTGTAAAAAACAATCTTCTTCCCGTTATAAATACTGATCAATCAGAAAAAAAATGGGAAGTGAAACCTATTAATCTTTTTTCTTGGGCTACTGTTAGTAGAGTTGCAATGCCTGATGAATTTGTTTCATTAATGTCATTCATTAGTCTAACTGTTAAGCAAATTAATAATTCTGATAGTAATGAGAACACTAATAGTATAAATCATGTAAATAGAGAAATTACACTAGGGGCTGCTATATCTATTTTAGTTAATGCACCTAATTCCTCTAGAAATGCTAATGAACATATTGATAGTATCAGCATAGTTCAAGAGATTCTAAAAAATGAAAAACACTGGTTTAAAGACACTGAGCGTAAACTATCGGAAGCCGAAATGGTTCAACTTATTAATGAGTATTTAAAGTTTTCTAAACCTTTGTATTTAAATAAAATCTAATTATTTATCAGGAAATAAAGGGTCTGGTAAATCATAAAACTCTATTTTTATAGATTTAACCCCACGTTTTTGTTCAGTAACTTCAGCAAAAGCATCATCCGGTTCTTTAAATTCTCCAATCTGTGCAATATTATTATCTAATTTTGCATTAACATTGATAATTTTTTCATGTAATTCAGGTGAATAATCAAACTCATAAGCCCTTGGATCACTTAAATCTGTCATATTATTAATTTTCGATAACCACAAGTAAATTATACCAGCAGTATTTTTTTCTTTATCTGGTTGTTCTACATGAGCAGCTAGTAATCTAAATTGGGTTGGTGGATCCTGCGTAGTTGGCCATCCAAGTAAAGCTGGAAAAGAAAAATAAGTTATCACATAAAACGCTGATGTAATAACAATTGCCCCAGCCTTTAATTGCCAAGGCCATTTTGAATAAAGATTAATGCTAAGTAGTAATACTGCTAATAGTATATATGCTGCAATAATTCCTGTTATTCCTAATGTCACAATAATTTCTCCGTTTTAATTAACAATTACAAGAGGTTTTGGAAGAAAATTAATTCCTGAAACTTTACCATTACGTGTGATACTGAAACGAACCGCCGTTTTTTCATCACCCTTTTTTTGAAGATTCACAGTACCGTAATAAACAATTTCTAACTTTGGGTTAACTTTAGCTAATCTAACGTTAACATCGACTGGTTTATTGGTTTCTGATGCATAGTAATGTAGATTAACAATATATTCACCTTTAACGACACCTCTTAATGTAACTACCTCCTGATTTAGTGGGTTTTGAACTTCTTCTCCATTAATTATTATGGTGTCATTAACAAGTCCACGATCATCACGATCTAAATGTAATAATCCAGCTTCTGTTGCTCTAAAATAAACTAGTTGTCCTTCAGGGTCTTCCACCCATACATCAATATCATCCGGGCTATTATCCTTCCATGTTATTGTAAGTATGTATTCCGCTTTTGGGTCGATAATACCCGTTTTTGCCTCTGGATTCATAAACATAATTGCAACAAGAAAAAGAAAGGTAAAACCTAGCAGCGCATTAAATAACAAGTCAGTAAAAGGATCAGAGCGAAAACGATCTTTAGTACGCATTTTTCTAATTATTATTTATTTTTGGAATTACGTGGACATGTGTCATATGTCGCGTCATTTCAATTAGTCCATCAACATGCCTATCAATCATATGGTATTGCATTGCTGATAATACACTTGCAATGAGGCCAGTTAGAGTTGTATATAAAGCAGTACCCATTCCATTACTCATATGTCTAAGAATTTTTTGCATATTACTTACATCAAAGTCTGCAATATTGGCAACCGATCCAAGCATGAAAATAAAACCAATTATTGTTCCTAATAATCCAAGTTTTAGCATTACATCAGAGACGAACCAACCTATTTCCTGAGGTCCTTTCAGTCTTGAATTATATACATCATTGAGATCCGATGATGAACCGCTTTCATCATTATCGGAAACCTTACCATTACGATAAAATAAATCTTTAATATATTCAGTCATGAGACATTGAGGTAATTTAATTTTTGAATTAATTAACACTCTTTCATCATTAATATGTATTTTTATTTTATCTTCATTTCTAATTATTTTTTCAATTTTTCTTGATAGATTCGTTTCTAATGAGATTGCATATATTCTTTTAGCACAATGGATAGTAACAAGTATATAGACTAGTGAAATAGCCATTGATATATGACTTTTGTCCACACTATAAAGCATAAGAATTACACCTTCATGCCATGCAACAATAACAGTGAAAATAATAAGCCCTGTAAGAATGAGCCATTTAAGTAGCAGTATATGTTCGGGTTCTTTCATTTTATTATTTTTGTCCTGATCATTACCTAGGTATCTTTTTATTTGTCTAGGTCGAGAATAAAAGGATCCTCAGAAGCTGCGTATTCTACCATTTTCACTAAGATATTATTCATTTTTAATGCAAAATTATTTAGTTTTGTTGAGCCAGTATTTATTGGCATAAGGCGAGTTGCAATGAAGGTTTCATTATTTTGTTGATTAATAGTAATTTTATAAGGGCAAAAATTTATATAATCAGGTTCTAGAATTAGCATTTCTTCAGCTAGTGATAAATTACAAAACAATATTATTTCATTTTTTGGAAATTTTTTTTCTTTCCTTTCTTGTATGGATTCACCAATATTTAATCTATTCACAACACGAAAATTATTTTCAGTTATTGCAAACTCAACATCTTGAATAATATCATCAAAATTTTTCGTTGAAATTTTCTTATGTATTTCACTATTATTATTTGAGCATGCAAAAAGTATAGTTAAAAAGCATATGAGCACAGAATGATACTTAAGATTATTCATAATTTTTCAACTCATTAATATCGTAAAGATTTAGTTAGAATTACTGATTATTCTTTTATAACAACCATTGTACCAATATCTATATATTTCATAAGGTCATTTATATCATGATTTGTTAAGGCGATACATCCATCAGTCCAATTTAGATCTTGATGGATTGCTAATTTTTGCTTAGTAATTTTCCCGATACCATGAATTCCTATTTGTCCTCCAAGTTTTGTATCTTGAGGCGGAAATTCACGCTTTTTATAGGCTAGGGCGATTCTTTTAAAATCTAATCCGTCAATTATTTCGTTTTTAAAACCATACCATGCATCAATTAGATTTGGATAGTTAAGCTGTATGAAATAATGAAAGCGGTTACTCTTTTTCAAGTTTGATATACGATACACACCAATTGGAGTTTTACTGTCACCACGTTTTCTTTTTGTACCTTTACCACCTTTTCCTGTAGCAATATGATACTTTTTTACAATTGTATTTGATTTTTTCAATATTAGTTCTTTGTCATTTTTTTTAACGATAATTGTGTATTCGTCACTGGCATTTGCAGTTAGTGATATAAAACCTATAAATATAGAGAGTGATAGTGTAATTAATTTTTTGTTCACGACTGATTTTAAGTAAAATTAGTATTGTTATATGTTTTTTTTATTTTGATTATTTGAGATAATAGTTAATGATATTATAAATATCACCATAAATTAATTTGTAATTAAAAAAATGAGCGCTAAAAAATATAATTCAATTGCAATTATCATACACTGGTTAATGGCTATATTAATATTGTGCATGTTTATTCTTGGTTTTTATATGGTTGATTTGCCGAAAGGAAGCGATGAAAGAAGCTACTTCTTTCAGCTGCATAAATCGCTAGGCTTGACCCTTGCTTTATTAGCTTTGATAAGGATCTCGTGGAAGTTTTTTTCTAGACCGCCTGAGTCTCTTCCAGATGATGTGACGAAAATTCAAAAGAAGCTAGCAACAGCTACTCATCACTTACTTTATTTGATGATGTTTATACAGCCAATAACAGGGTATATTTCGTCTTCATTTGCTGGCTATAAAACGAAGTTCTGGGGGATTCCACTACCTCACTGGGGGTGGAAGTCCCCGGATCTCAATCAATTATTTACGCTGTTTCATGAAATTTCCGCTGTAATTTTAGGCTTACTTATTCTGCTTCATTTGGCCGGCGCTTTTTTTCATATCTACAACAAACAATTCCATCTTTTTAAGCGAATGTGGTTTTAGTTTGGACAAAAAAAAGGGGTCTAAGACCCCTCTTTGCTTAAGCTAGGACAACAATTACTTGTTGTTAATGTACATGGTGACTTCAAAGCCAAAGCGGATGTCACTATATTCTGGAGTTTCCCATTTCATATTAACTCTCCTTAAGAATAGTTATTGTTAAAAATACCCGATGAGAACGGGACACATATTGCTATGTGCATTTATATATATACAGAAATCATGCCAGTTTGAAAAAAAATGATAATATTATAATTAAATCATATAGTTAGCTTAGATAAGTAGTATATGTAATATTAATTATTTAATGAAAAGTGGTTAGTTTTAACCATAAAAATGGTTCTTTTGAACCATTTTTGATCTATAATTCTAGTATGTCCTTCTTTTCTCCTAAGTCTTTAAAAATTTTAATATTTCGACATGAGATTGCAATTTTATTTTTAGTTGCCGTTATGGGCTTGATTGGTGGAATATCCGCATTTTTTTGGCAACAAAATTCTGCTGAATCAGTGCGTATCAACTCTATGTTTTACCTTACCGAGCAGATTAGGGGTGAATTATATGCACAAATTCAGGAAATGATTCGCGCAAGGGTGCTTGAAGATACAAACGCATTGAAAGCATATCCAGAATACTCTAGAAGTATCTCAGAAAGATTTAACCAACTTAGAAGACGATCAGATTCACACGAGGAGGATATGGCAATTCAAGAACTAAATCTCTCATATCGGGAGATTCAAGTGGATATGAATAATATTTTTAGTAATCCATATATTGCTGACAGGTTAGCCCGTATACAAATTTTAAATCCTACATTTTCTCAACAAATGGTGGGTAAGTTTGAAAACCGTTATCACTCATTTAAGTCACTACTAAGAAAAAAACATCAAGCATTGGATAGTACTTTAGAAATATGGACTAAATTCGCACCATTCGTTATTCCAATACCACTAATTATTGCATTTGTTATCGTTTTTTATACTCGACGTATCATGAGAATAAAGTTTATACAACCTATTGCAAATATTATGAGAGGGGCTAGCAAGATAAGTTCCGGACGATTAGATTATAAAATTAAAGAAGAAGGTGTTGAAGAGGTTTCAGAATTAGCTATATCAATTAATGATATGGCTAAAGAGTTATCAGATAATAGAGATACTCTTTTAGAAAATGAAAGACAAGTTGCTCTTGGATCACTAATTCCGGTCGTTGCTCATAATGTACGTAATCCATTAGCAAGTATACGAGCTACTGCTCAATTACTGGAAGATGCTGAGAATAAGGATGATATTACCGAATCTAAAAATGCAATTATAGATACAATTGATCGTCTTGGTCGTTGGGTAAGTTCATTAGTTTCTTATTTACATCCACTAGAACCTAACTTGAAACAAGTAAGCGCTCCTGAACTACTTGATGCTGCATTGAATGTTCTCAATGCAAAAATTAAAGAAAAAAATATTCAAATAATAAAAAAAGGCTGGGAGGAATTAACATTATTAAGTGTTGATCCAGATTTAATGGAGCAAGCATTATATAGTTTGTTAGCTAATTCTGTAGAAGCATCTCCAAAGTCGACTAATCTCGAAATAAGTGTTTTAAATTTGAAGGAAACTATTGAGATACATATAGTCGATAACGGTCCAGGATTACCATTTGAACCAAAACCAGGAAATCTTGAGCCGGGCCCTTCAACAAAACGCTTTGGTACAGGATTAGGGATACCCATTGCATTTAAGATATGCCAAAAACATAACTGGACTCTGAAATTTGATGTTATGAAAGAAAAAGGCACAAAAGTGATTATCATTGCGCCCTTAAAAGAGAAAAAGGAGCATTAGTTATGGCTGAATCAATGACTTCAACAGATGTTCCAATTCAAACTAAACAAATTCTTTTAGTTGAAGACGAGGTCGTCTTTGCTAATGCTGTAAAAAAACATCTACAACGAAAAGGGTATAGCGTTAATTTAGCAACAGATCTAGATACAGCAAGGCAATGTTATAAAAAAAATACTCCAGATCTTATTCTATTAGATATGCGTTTACCCGATGGATCAGGTTTAGATTTACTATGTGAGATAAAATCAAAAAATACATCAATTGAAATACTTGTAATGTCAGCATATGGAGAGCTTGAGGATGCTGTGTCTGCAATGAAATTAGGTGCTTCTGATTATCTTAAAAAACCAATAGATCTTGAGGAACTATTTGTCAATGTTAAAAAGGTTTTTGAAAAAAATGATCTGGCACAAAAGTTAAATTATTCTGAAAAACGTGAGCAGCATGCATCAGAAGAAGTTAATTTTTTAGGTGAATGCGAATCAATTAATTCAATACGTATGCAGGTTGAAAAAATTTCTGCTTTATCTCAATCTGAATCAGGAATACCGCCTACTATTTTAATTTTAGGTGAAACGGGAACAGGAAAAGATGTGGTCGCAAGACTAATGCATTCAAAAAGTAGTCTAAGTAAAAAACCTTTTGTTCATGTAGATTGTGCATCGCTACCAAAAGATCTTATTGAATCAGAATTATTTGGACATGAAAAAGGCGCTTTTACAAATGCAAATGCTTCGCGAGCTGGATTAATTGAGGCTGCTGAAGATGGTGTTTTATTTCTTGATGAAATTGCAGAGATTCCTATTGATTTGCAATCAAAACTGTTGGCCGTGCTCGAGAGAAGATCATTAAGAAGACTGGGCTCAACAAAAGAACGCCCAATTGCTGCATGGATTATAGCCGCAACGAATAGAGATATTCAGTTATTAGTTGATAGTGGAGAATTTAGATCTGATTTATATTATCGATTGAATGTTATATCACTAACAATGCCGGCATTGCGCGAAAGAGATAACGACGTTATCTTATTAGCAAATTATTGTGCAACAATGACATCGAAGCGCTATAGTTTAGAATTTGATGGTTTTACAGATGAGGCAATAAAGTTAATAAAAAATTATTCTTGGTATGGTAATGTTAGAGAACTGAAGCATCTTATTGAGAGAGCTGTTTTATTAAATGGTGGAGGTACTTTGGATGCCAATATTTTGGGGATTGATATCAACAAAACTAGTGAGGAAGAATCCGATGTCAATGATGAAACAACGCTGGGCGAAGCCGAATTACGTTTAATAAAGACTGCGTTAGAGCGAACGAATCGTAATGTATCAAAAGCAGCAAGAGAGCTTGGAATAACACGTATGGCGCTTCGTTATCGAATTAAAAAATATAATTTATGACAATGAATGAAAAAAAGAAAATAGAAATTGAAGCCGCAACCTTTAGAAGGCTCGTGGAGCATTTTAGGGAGCATACAGAAGTACAGAATATTGATTTAATGAACTTAGCAGAATTTTGTAGAAACTGTATTTCTAAATGGTATAAAAAAGCAGCAGAAGACAATGATATAGAATTGGAATATGAAGAAGCCAGAAAAATTATTTATGGTATGCCATATTCCGACTGGAAAGATAAATATCAAAAAGAAATGACTCAGGAACAAAAAGAGAAATTTGAAGCAAGAAAAAAAAGAAATTAGTAAATAACTTCTAGCTTGTAGCCTTGACCATTAAGTAACTCTAACAGGCTATTATTTGCAATTAAATGCGATATACCAACAGCAACAAAAACATCTCCAAATTCAAACTCCTCTTTTATTGTTTTCAGCATTTTTTTATTTCGATCATCTAGCATTATTTGCATGAATTGATCATAGAATCGTTTATTTGAATGTTTTATATCATTAAAAGCACGAATGCCAACAATATCTCGATTAACATACAAATTTACTAATTTTTTTATATCTCTAATGATCTCTTTTCGATTACATATTGTATCTTTAAGTATATTTATTTGATCTGCTTCGTTTATTTTTTCAAGTGAAGATATAATATTATCCATTGATTCTAGAGACTCAACTATAAGCCCCCTCTCTTTTGCTAACCTAAATAAGTTACTTTCAAGTGATGGAGCTCTAACAGGTTTTGGTCTACCTATAAGGTTAAATGCCGCCCATGGTTTAAGATATTTAATCTTTTTTATTTGATTTTCAGACAAGTTATAACTATCAAGTTGTTGTTTGAGTCTTTCAAAAAACACTCCATCTAGAATTTGATCTAGTCGTTTACTATTTTTATAGTACATTCTATCAATATAGACTGAATTTGAAATATTATCAGGGATTACTTCAAGTATGAGTTTTTTACTGCTAACTAAAACATGCTTAACTTCATGAGGATATTTTGAAACTAAATAGTCTTGTGAATGCATTGTTCCATAAAGATAATTTACTTTATTTTTAGGAGTTATAACTTTCCAAAGGACTCCTTTTTCAAACAGTAGTTTTTCTTTTTGATTAGCATTATTTTCCGAGATTTCACTATTTTTAATAAACTCCTTACATTCAGTGTTTATGTCTTTCGATAATGAAGGTGATGATATTGCGAATAAAAAAAATATAAGTAGCACTTTATTAGTCATGAAATTTTCTACTTATTATATTATTAGATATTTTTATTTTTCTCTTTTTTTCTTTTGATGTTGTCTAGCCACCATCTTGCCTGTTCTTCCGTTGCTTTATCTGATAGTGCTTGTTCAAAAGATAAAGCAGCTTCAGCTAAGTTTTCAATATTAAACTGAGCAATCCCTAGAAGTAAATTTATTTTAGATTTAAGAGTAAGATCCTCAGATTCTAGCTCAACATTTAGTATTTCATTTGCATTATTCCAATTCTCATTTTCAATATATAGTTGACCAAGACGTAGTCTAGAATTTTCATCATTATATAAATTAATAATTTCTATAAATACAGATTCAGCTTTATCATTTTCCTGAGCTAATATCCAGCTATCTACAAGCATCGTTAGCATTTCTAGTGATGTATCAATTCTGCCAGTAGCTATTTCTTTTTCTAATATTAGTGCTGCTTTGAAAGGATTTTCAAAATATAAATAATTTTTACAAAGCTGAACTATTTGTTTTTTTTTCAAAAAATCTTTTGCATATGCAAGCTCATATACAGCTAATGCTTTCTTATCTCTACCGAGCTGTTGATAAATACCAGCAAGTTGAATCCAATATTTCTTTTTTGCAGGATATTTGATAATAATATCCTCAAGAGTTAATGCAGCGTTATCAAAATCATTAGTTTCATAATAACCAGATAACAATAATTCATACCAATTTAATGGAGGTGTTTTGGTTAGAGAAACTGCTTTACTTGCATATGAAATTACTTCTTGATGATTTTCGAGATAATAATAGGCGGTAGCCGCTAATATGTACGCCTCAGGTTCAGGCTTTTTTTCATTTTCGAACCATTTTAAAATATAATTGAGACCTTCTTGGTATTTTTCCGAGTAAATCAGCAATTGAGTGACTGTGTAATAAAGTTTATGCGTTACTTCTTCTGGAAGTGCATCATATGATAATGCTTTAACAAAACTCTCAGCCGATGCTTTAAAATCACCTAGATTATTATGAATATATCCGACTGTTTGGTGAACAACTGCCGCATCATAATCTTTTATATTGCCTGCAGCTATCATCTTTAGAAGTTTTTGTAATGCTTCATCATTCTTTCCTTCATCAATATCATTCTGAACATTTTTGAGTACCGAGTGCGTACCTGTTTGTAAAGAGTAAGAGGTACTTTTAGCTAAAACAGAACATGTAAACATTAAAAGTGCAAATGTTAAAAGAAGAAAATATGATAGATTTTTTATATGTATATGCATCATTTTTTTAGAGTAAATTTTATATCTTGTCTAGCACGTTTTTCAACAGGTTGTCCGTCCACCATATCAGGATTAAATTTCCACTTAGCGATAGCTCTTAATACTGATTTATCAAATATGTTAGGGGGATTCGATTCAATAATTTCAGCATCTTTAACTGATCCATCTATTGTAATTGTAAATTCAACAGTTACATTGCCCTCTATTTTACTTCGAAGCGCCCGTTTTGGATAAACCGGCGGAATTCTAAGAGATGGTACAACATTGCTGTCTATATTTGGTTTACCAGGTCTTCCTAAGGCGCTTGAATCCCCTGATCCACTAAATTCACCGAGATATGGATCTCCAGCTATGGACATTGGAATGTCAATTTCTGGTTCTGGGAGTTCAACATCCATTTGCTGAGGTTTATCCACTGCAGGTGTTGGCATTTCAGGAGGAGGCGGATCTTCCTCTTCGGGCGGAGGCTCAATATCTTCAATTTTTTCTGGCGGCGGAACTGGTTTTTCAATAACTCGAGTAAAATCCAGAAAATTTCTATCTATTAGGTCTATATTAAATCCTTGTTCTCTACTAACAAGCTTCTGAATTAAAATAAATATCGCTATATTTAATAATAATGCAAGTAAAAGAAGCGTTGGTAATTTTACATTTTCTAAAATATTGATTCTTGGTATTTTCATCGTAAAAATTAATATTTTTATTGCTGTTCATTCGATGCTGCGATTGAAACATTAGTTACTCCAGCAAGACGAACTTGATCAAGCACTTCAACAGTAATCCCCGTTCTTGAATTCTGATCAGCAAGTATAATTATTGTGCCTTCAGGATTTTGAGCATGCTCTCTTTCAACATAGGAACGAACAGCATTAACTTCAATTTTATTATTATCAATCCATACCTCACCTTCTTTACTAACAGCAATTATCATACTACCTTGTTCTTCTCTTACAGCTGATTTAGCAGTTGGCCTATCAACATCGATACCGGATTCTTTAGTAAAAGATGATGTTACCAAAAAGAAAATTAATAATATAAATACTGTGTCAATTAGTGGCGTAAGATTTATATCTTCAACTTTTGATTCTTGTTTTGAATGTACTTGTCTCATAAAATTACTGTGTTAATAAATCTTGAATTTTATTTAATTTCTTATCTGTCGTTAATGCATCTTTTGCAATCATTTCACTAGTTTTTGCTCGTTTTGTGAGATCAGCTGTAAAATAAATTCCGATAATGGATGTAGCTAACCCTGCAGTTGTTGGTAGCAATGCTCTTGATATTCCCTCTGCCATACCTCGAGCATTTCCCATGCCAAAAACATTCAGCACCTCAAATATTGAGATCATACCTGTAACTGTACCAAGCAATCCAAGCAAAGGAAGTAAGCCTGTTAGCGTTTGAATAGGAATGAGATTATGTTTTACCTCAGTTGATATCTCACTTATAAGACCATCTTTAATTCTAAGGGCATACCATGATGAATGATCTTGTCTATCTTGCCACCTCTTAACAATTTTATTGATTCTAATTGGGCATATTTTAAATAGGAAATAATAACGCTCTAATATAAGAACCCATAATATGATAGAAAGAAAAAAAATACTCACTAAGACGGGACCGCCTTTTGAAAAAAAATCTCTCATCATTTCAATTTGATCAAACATTTTTATGTTGCTCTAATTATCTACTCTTTTATTTATAATTATCCATCATCCGGTATTACAAATTCTGGTTCATCGCTATCTGCTGCACTTGGTTTAGATTTATCTTCTTTTTTAACATTTTGATGTTGCGATGATTGACCAAAAACTTTTCTTCGATTTTCTTCAGCCAAAATGGCGACATAAGCCATACTCTTTTCATCTAGAATTTGGATCAATGTATTACTTTTAGAAGACAGATAGCCATGAAAAAGAAGTAGTGGTATAGCTACTAGAAGTCCCATTACCGTAGTTACAAGAGCTTGAGATATACCACCCGACATGACTCGAGGATCGCCTGTTCCATATAGTGTTATCGATTGGAAAGTTTCGATAATACCGGTTACCGTTCCAAGTAGCCCTAATAATGGAGAAACGGCTGCAAGTAATGCTATTGTCCATAGACCACGCTGTAGTTTTGGCATTTCCTTTAAAATGGCCTCATCTAGTTTCAATCCAAGAGTTTCAGCATCAATTTCTGGATTATTTTTATAGACTAGCATAATACGTCCGAGCGCATTTTCATCAGGCTCCTCTTTTTGAAGTTGTTCATTAACTTTACGAGCTGTAATGAACAAAACAATTAATCTTTCAATAGCCAACAACAAACCAACAAACCCAATTATTAATATTACGTAACCTATTAGGCCGCCTTGCTCAATTCTATTTTTAAGATCAGGGACTTGAACTAGCAGAGCCAACATCGCACCGCGTGTTGGATCAATAGGAAAAGGGTAGATGCCGGTCTCTGGAGATTTAATTTCTCTTGCCATTTCTAAAAAACGTTGTCCCGGCTGTCTTCCTGGTTCCATTAATATTCCAGATTCTGGAAGAGATCTTAAAAAACGTCCATCTGATACAGCATTAAAAACACCGATACGAGTAATATCTTGTTCTACTTCATTGCCTGCCGCTGTAATTATTTTTCCTTTAAATTGAACTACTTTTCCAGATTCAACCATTTCATCCATAGCTAATAACCAAAGTTCCTCTAATTCATCATATGATGGCAATTCCTTACGCGTTGATAAAATATCAAGTATTTTATCTCTATCAGGTTTTTGTGCGGAAACTAGAGATGTATCAATTATAGAATCAAGTTCGGCAGCAATTTGTTTAACGATTCCATCAAGCTCTCCAAGTGTTCCCATTTTTTCGTCTAGTATTTCTTTCTGTTTTTTTATTTCAATATCATAGCTTTCATATGTTGCTTTTAATGATACGCTTCGATCTTCCTCTTCTTTTAATTTTTTATTTGCTGACGAAAGTAATTTTTTTTGTTCATTGCGTGCATTTTTAAACTTTGATTCTCTATTTATTAATGCTTCTTTTTCTTCTACGCGCTCTCTTTTAACCTGTTCTAGCAGCTCATCTAAATTAGTTGGCTCAGCAGCATAGGTTGAGGATATTAGTAAAATGAATATTATATTTATATATCTATTCATAATTTTTACCAAGTATTGAGACAGGTAATTTTATTAACTCAGGAGGGGCTTGTTTTTTTGCAATTAAAAGACCTTTACCAATCGAGCGATTATAATCTGATGGCAATTTTCTCCAAGCTTTAGAGTGTTTATTCCAGACACCGCTTAACTCACCATCAGATGTTTGAAACACCATAATCAAGCGACCAACCCGTAAAATATCAACAGTATATTCTTCATTATCAACAGTAATCGTATCGTTATATGCCTCAATTGTTCGTCCGTATTCAATTTCAATTTGGTAGGCTTCCATAACGCGGCGATATTTATCCGGTAAAGTTATATCGGGAAAGTTTATAATTTGTTTTAATGTAGCAACACGTTGACGTCTTTCATCTAAGAGAAAAGGAAGATCAAGCCTTACAAATTTTTCAAGAGTCTCAATCATTTTATTTATGAATGGAACAATGGTTCTTTGAGTTTCCTCTGCATTTTCAAGTTGTCTTTGTATTGAGCTAAGAGAAAGTTTTTGTTGATCAACTAGTTTTGCTAGTTGTTTGTTATATGAGGTAAGGCTTTCAGTTTTTCGAATTGCATTGCGATAAACTAGGACCATATCCCTTGTTTCATCTGTTAATTCATCTATTGTATTTTGAGATTTTACAGCCTCTTCTTGAGCCTCTATTTTTTCTTCAACTGCAGCATTCAGTGTCTTTTCTATATCAGCCTCAGTTGGTGTATTTTGTTGATCAGTATTTTCTTCAGTTTTATTGCCTTCATCTTCTTGAGTTACCACAGGTTCCGAGGTTTCAATATCAGGATTTTCTTTGTTTGCAGGATCGTCAGCTGCAGCGTAGGCAACAATAAACAGCGAAATACCTAAAAAATATGAAGCAAAGAAATATTTTATGTATTTTTCCATTAGGAATTTTTCCCTATTGTTTATATAGTTCAAAATGTATTGGTGGTATTGTAAATTAACATTTGAGCTTTTACATAGAAATTTTAATATATTTAATTGAAAATTATCACATTTCTATAACAATAGGCCATGTATTTTGACTATAAATAGCTGCATGAAGAGGTGAGAGTTAGATGAGCCTTAGGATTAGACTAAATATTTTAATTACAACTCTGCTTGTAATCTTATTTTTATTTAGTAGTTATTATACTATTTCACATGCAAGAAACTCTGTGCATAGTGAAGTTGAATCTAGCACACAGCTTGCACTACAACTTATTCAGGCCGCATCAAGTTCTTCATTATCTGAGCGAGATAAAATCGCTTCCGATGAACAGAAACATGTAAAATTTATTCGTAAATTGACAGAATTGGATATGATAAGACATGTTCATATCGAAATTCGATCACCGACAGAATTATTAAACCCAGCTGATGATGATATTTTATTTATTAAGAGTGATGCACCAAAATGGTTCATACAATTAATTCAACCACCAGCAACGGAAATAAGAAGATGGTTGTATACTCCAGTAACATCGCCAATCGATGTACTTATAAAACCAGATCCTTTGGATGAAATTCATGAAAGTTGGATTGAAACAAGAAATATCTTAGTATTCCTCTCAATTTTTATTATTCTCGCGAACATCCTTATATATTTCGTAATTGGTATTTATTTATCTCCTATCGAAAGGATATTAGAGGGTTTAGCAAGTATCAGACAAGGAAATTATAAATTAAGACTCCCTAATTTTCGTTTACCTGAGCTTGATAGAATTTCTCAGCAATTTAATCATATGACGCAAGTCCTATCTGAAACCAAAGTGAGAAACCAGTTGCTTACTAAACGCTCACTTGAGATCCAGGAGGAAGAAAGACAAAATCTTTCCCAAGAGCTTCATGACGAACTAGGTCAAACAATCACTGCAATTAAAGCAGTCGCAGTATCTATATCAAATAAAACAACAATAGAGAAAAGATATATAAATTCGAGTGTAAGAACAATCGTTCAGTATTCAGATCATATTTATCAAGTAGCTAAAAATATGATGCACCGATTGCGACCATCAGTCTTAGATGAATTTGGTTTAGTTAAAGCATTGCAGAATATGATAGATGAGTGGAATGATAATCAAGAAAATATATTTTGCGATTTTACATTTGAGGATATTCCTTCTTATTTATCTGATTCTCTTCGAATTTCACTGTATAGAATTACTCAGGAAGGTCTAACGAATACACTAAAATACTCGAAAGCTAGTAAGGTAAATGTAAAAATAAGAAAGGTTGTTGATGATGGTGTCGAAAAAATCAATCTTAAAATTGAGGATAATGGTATTGGAATGGACAAGGATGGTGTAAAACCAGGCTTTGGAATATTAGGCATGAGGGAGCGTGTTGAAATGAATGAAGGGCAGTTCAAAATTGATAGTTCGCCAGGTGATGGAGTAAAGATAAGTATATTAGTTCCAATTGATAAATAAGAAAAATTATGAAAAAAATTAAAGTAATACTAATTGATGATCATGCAGTTGTACGTGCAGGTTATAAAATTCTTCTAAAGAATGTAGATGATATAGAAGTAGTAGCCGAGGCAGAAAATGGTAATGAGGCAATAGAGTTAATAAAAAATAATAAATATGATGTGATTGTTACAGATATGTCTTTACCTGATATTGGTGGCATTGATCTTATAAGGAAGATTAAAACTATCAATTCTGATTCCAAAATACTAGTTGTTACTATGCATGAAGAAGTTGTCTATGTTGAACAAGCGCTTCATTCAGGTGCAATGGGTTATATGACGAAAAGCGCAGATCCACAGCTGCTTTCAAAAGCAATAAGGCAAATCTCTAAAGGTAAGAAATATATTGATGATGAATTACAACAGAGAATGGCATATGAAGGATCAAGAGATAAAGATTCCATATTATCAAGGCTATCAACAAGAGAATTCGAGATATTTTGTTTATTAGCTGAAGGTTTAAATACTAACGAAATAAGTAAGAAGTTAAATATAAGTTATAAAACTTCAGCTAACTATAGTACTAATATAAAGAGCAAACTAGGCGCAACTACTGTTGCAGATGTCGCAAGAATAGCAATTAGATATAATATAATTAAAGCATAAATTGTTACTTAATTATCTTTTACAATTACTCCCCATGGAAACTTACCAACCTCAATAGTTTTAATAACCTCATTACTTTTAGTATCAATTACAGAGACGGTTCCACTTACACCGTCTGTCGTAAAAACACGACCTCCATCGCTGGACATTGCTAACCCCCAAACGCGTTTTCCAACAGGAATACCTTTAAGAATTTCAAGTGTATCTGAATTCATAACAATAATTTTATTTGCTCGTCCACCAGCAACATAAATTGTTTTTTCATCTTTACTTAGAATGACATCTTTAGGTTTGGCCTTATTGTCACCTAGTGGGGCAGTTTTTAGAATCTTAGCGTTTGGGATATCAACTTTTACAACTTCACCACTTATTTCAGCTGTTGCGTATGCGATATCACCAGATTTTGTAAAAACTGCTGCACGCGGTCTTGAACCGATTAGAATATTACTTTCTATGACATTTTCAGGAGCTTTTATAACGTGAAGCATATTAGTTGATTCGCTTGTAACAATAACATATCTTCCATCTGGAGAAATTGCTACACCTTCAGGCTCCAGACCAACTTTGATTACTGCTAGTTCTTTACCAGTTCTTGGATCATAGACACTAGCCTTTGCGTCATCTTCATTCGAAATATAAATGTTTCCATTAGGATGCACTGCAAAAGTTTCAGGGTCTGATCCTGCTTCGAAATCTCTGAGAATTTTTAGCGAATTGGGATCGATAACAACAATTTTATTTTCTTCACTGACAGCAACATAAAGTTCACTACTATCTGGCGATAAACCAATACCTCTTGGGCGATCACCAACTTCAATAGTATCTTCAACAACAAGCGTTTCAGCATTAATAACTGAAATATTATTACTTTTTTCATTTGTTACAAATATCCTATCTTTTGCATAACTTGCAAATGGCGATAACAAAATTGCTATTACTGTTAATAATTTAATCCAATTAACGTTCATCTATTAAACTCCTTTATTTTTCAATTTTTTAATTCTTACAATCGAGTATACCAAGACTATCTAGCGTAGGAGGTTTGGCAACTCCTCTAACTGGAGCCTCAGTAATTATTTTATCATTTTCAACCAGAAGAATTAGTTGACGTAATTGTCCATTTTTTCTGAAATTCATATTACTACCTTTCTGACCATCAAAGGTTAATTCATTTTTTAAATACTCTAACATGTCAGATGACTTAGTTATCTGTGTTCTTGCAACAGCATCAGAAGTCATTTTTACAGCAGCCCATCCTGCCCATGAATGATCATCCATTTTGACATGATAATTTTTCTTAAATCTTTTATTTAGATCACGAGCAGCAAACTTAACAAAGGTATGATGCCATGATTTAGCTGTAGCATTTGAATCTGGTTTTTTAACTTTCAATTGCATTAAGGCATCAGATTTCATTTGTTTACTAGGCGTGATGTGTAAAATATTTTTAGTGCAATCATGCCTGAGCTCATCGCTTTCATCAGCGAGATTAAAAACTGGAGTTTCACTCAACTGTTTAGCAATATTTCTTAATTCCTTTGAGTTTACTGATGTTAAGACGGCAAGATATTTTGAAAAGTCATGTCCATCGATGTTATCAATAGTAATCTCATCCAAACTATACTTTTGATTTAGAAATTCTCCTTGAAGATTTGATTCATCTAAGCCCTGCTTAACGCCTAGAAGTGACGGGTGACTACTTTCTCCAATATAAATAAAGTTTGTCTCAATCACACCAGCAGTGATATTGAAAGATGACAAAATTAAGGCGCAGAATAGGTAGTTGTATTTTTTAAGCTTCATAAATGTAAATCTTTTTTAAAATAGTATATGCCTTAGACGATTATATAAAGTGTAAATTCAATGATTATGATTTTTTTTCATTTATAACATTATCTACTGATAATATGTTCATGATTTTTATAGATTTTCTTTTGAAAATTAGTCCTATCGATTTACGCGTTATATTGAGTGATATTCTAATTACATGTGACTATAATCGTCTTAAATAACTAATAATAAATATTTAAAAACAGGATGTTGAGAAATCAAAGTAATTGATTTTAGTGTCACTTTAATTTCTATAATAAACAATGATTTAACTGGTTTATTTAATATATAAAGATATTAAGGATGACTCAATATTCATCATAATATTGTCAAAACTTATTATAGGAGGCAGTTATGGCAGCAAATCCAGATGAAGTAGCAAGTCAAAAGCCTACTCTCAGGGAAAAATATGATAATTTTATCGGCGGCAAGTGGGTTGCACCTGTTGATGGAGGGTATTTCGAAGATACTTCATCAATTGACGGTAGTGTTTTAGCAAAAATATCACAATCAAATGAAAAAGATGTTGATCTTGCGGTTAAAGCAGCATGGAAAGCCGCGGAATCTTGGAATAAAACATCAGCAACAGAGAGAAGTAATATTCTTCTAAAAATTGCTGATCGTATTGAAGAAAATATCGATATGTTGGCAAAAATCGAGACGTGGGGTAATGGAAAACCAATAAGAGAAACATCGCTTGTTGATTTACCTTTAACAGTCGACCATTTTCGTTATTTTGGGAGTGCGATCCGCTCTGAATCTGGTGAAACTTCTGACTTGGATTCCAGCAGGGTTACAATGGAAATACACGAACCTCTTGGCGTAGTAGGTCAGATTATACCTTGGAATTTTCCAATATTGATGGCGGCATGGAAATTGGCACCAGCTTTGGCAGCAGGGAATTGTGTTGTAATGAAACCTGCAGAACAGACACCAATTTCAATTCATGCGTTTATTGAAGTTATTGCAGATTTATTGCCTGCTGGCACCGTAAACATTGTGAATGGATTCGGTCCAGAGGCTGGTAAGCCACTCGCAACACATCCCGACATTAAAAAAGTTGCTTTTACAGGCGAGACAACTACAGGTCGTCTGATTATGCAGTATGCTTCAGAAAATCTTATTCCAGTTACTCTAGAACTTGGCGGTAAATCTCCAAACATCTTCTTTGATAGTGTAGCAGCTGAAGATGATGCTTTTTTAGATAAGGCAATCGAGGGTTTTGTCATGTTTGCAGTGAATCAGGGCGAGGTTTGCACCTGCCCATCAAGAGCGCTTGTTCATGAGAGTATTTATGATCAATTTATGGAGCGTTGCATAGAGCGTACAAAGGCAATTGTTATGGGCGATCCATTAGACATGAATACAATGATGGGTGCCCAAGCATCGAATGATCAGTATGAAAAAATATTGAATTATATTGATGTTGGAAAACAGGAAGGAGCTGAGGTTTTATTGGGCGGTGAGAAGTATGATAACCCAGTACATCCAAATGGCTACTATATCAAGCCAACTATTTTTAAAGGCAACAATAAGATGCGTATTTTTCAAGAAGAAATATTTGGACCTGTTGTCAGTGTTACTACATTTAAAGATGAGGCAGAGGCATTAGAAATTGCCAATGATACGCTATACGGTTTGGGTGCAGGCGTTTGGACACGCGATATTCACCAGATGCAATCAATGGCGCGTGGTATTGAAGCGGGCCGTATTTGGTGCAACTGCTACCATGATTACCCAGCGCATGCTTCATTCGGCGGCTACAAAAAATCCGGTATTGGTCGCGAAACTCATCGAATGATGCTTAATCATTATCGTCATACGAAGAATGTGATAGTGTCATACGATAAAAATAAATTAGGATTCTTTTAGAATCTCTCATTTATCGGTCTTTGTAGTTTTCTATGAATGGGTGGTCCCGTAAGGAATCACCCTTTTTTTGGAGTAATCTAAAATTATGAGCGTCGATCGAGTATCAGTTTCATTAAAAGCCAGGCAGATTATTGACAAATTAAGAGAAAAACACGGCGAACTAATTTTTCACCAAAGTGGGGGTTGTTGCGATGGTTCGGCCCCGATGTGTTTTCAAAAAGGTGATTTTTTAGTTGGGAGCAGAGATGTATGCCTGGGTGAAATACATGGCTGTCCATTTTATATGGCCTCTGATCAATTTGAGTACTACAAAAATATGCAAATCAATATCGATGTTTCAAAAGGGCGAGGATCAAGTTTTTCACTGGAAATCCCCTTAGGTCTCAGATTTATGACCATATCTCGGGTATTTACCGAGGAAGAGTTAAAAAACGTCAAGCCAGTTAAGTTTAGTGATGTGGCTTAATAGTTTTATAAGTTATTGAAAAATATAGATAAAGTTAATTTATTGTAAAAGCACAACACTATTGAAAAAAATTATACCTGTAATTCACCTTAAATATTCTATTACCATATTACTGTAAATTATTGAAATTAATATAATAAATCGATAATATGTTGTAAAAATACAACATTTTTT
>CAJWRJ010000015.1 GCA_913046215.1 uncultured Legionellales bacterium
TACCGGCCTGTCACGCCGGGGGTCGCGGGTTCGAGTCCCGTCCACTCCGCCAATTAGATTAAAAAATTTCGGGCGTATCACTTAAAATGATACGCCCGAATTAATTTAGATTAAAAAAAATAAGAGTTAAATTATGTTAGCGACTATAAGAGATAAAGCAACGGGTTGGATAGCCGGTGTTATTGTTGGACTACTTATTATTTCGTTTGCCTTTTGGGGAGTTAGTTTTTATAGCGGGCAATCGGCTGAACTTAATGTTGCACAGGTCAATGGAAATGATATTTCGTTTCAGTCCTTTCAGAGATCATATTCTCAGTTAAGGAAGCAAATGCAGTCAGTTATGGGCGATGTGCTTTCATTAGAAGAAGAATCATTAATCAAAGATCAAACAATCAATAAGCTAATTGACTCAGAATTGGTAAATCAGCTTGTTATCGATAGTGACTTGAATATTACAAACTCAAAACTTGTTGAATCAATAAAAAACATTGAATATTTTAGCAATGAGGGGAGTTTTGATAGAGAAAAATATGAGCGCAGCATAACCAGTATTGGTATGGCTCCAACGATTTTTGAAGCGCAGTTACGAATGGATTTATTATCTGAACAATTGCAAGCAGGCTTTGCGGAAACAGTTTTTGTTTTGGAGCCAGAATTGAAGAATATTCTAAGATTGGAAGCTCAGTCACGTGATATATCATATACAATTTTAAGTCACGCATCATTTATTGAAGATGGTGAAATTGATGAAGGTACTGTTGAAAATTTTTACAAGGAAAATTCAAATTATTTCTCTGATCCAGAGCAAGTGAAGATTTCATATATAGAGCTTAATGTTAAAGATATAGCTGAAAATGTTGAAACTGATGAGGAGAGTTTAAGAATCTATTATGACAATAATAAGGATGATTATGATGTGGCAGAGCAACGATCTGTTCGGAAATTATTTATAAGAACCGGAAAAGATGTTTCAGCGGAATATAAAGAAAAAGCAAAAGTAGTTATTAATTCTGCGCTTTCATTAGTTAATGACGGGATAAGTTTTGAGACTATTGTTGAAAAAGCTGATGAAAAAGAGGCAATTCTCGAATTTAGCGAACATCTTTTTATGAGTAAAGGAATTATGGGTAAAGAGATTGATGAATTTTTATTTAGTGCGGATGAGGGGGCTACAAGCGAAATTATAGAAACAAAAGATGGTTATAACATTGTTAAGATTTTAGAAGTAAGAGGTGGTCCCAAAAATAAATATGAAAATTCGGCGGAGAAAGTCATGGAAGACTATAAAATAAGTAAGGCTGAAGAAGAATTTTTTGAACTAGCAGATCAACTAACTACTTTAGCTTATGAAAATCCAGAAACACTTCAAATTGCAGCTGATGCTATTGGTCGAGAAATACAAACGTCTGATTATTTCGCTCGCGATAATAAAGATGAGGTATTAACTTCTGATCCTCGTGTTATTTCAAAAAGTTTCGATCCAGATTTAATTAATTCTGAAAATAATAGTGATGTCATAGAGTTATCAGATGACCATATTATAGTGTTGCGGGTCGATGAGCATAAAGAGTCAACGATAAAACCACTAGATGAAGTAGCTGATGAAGTAATTGCGAGAATACGAATAGATCTGGCTAAAAATAAAGTTAAAACAGTAGGTAGTCTTATAGCCGATGAGCTTAAATCTGGGGTGGATCCTGATATGTTAAATAGTTATTCGGACATTGAATGGATTAGTATTGAAAAGGTAAAACGCGATGATGTTTCTGTTAATAGGGCTGTATTAAGAGCAATCTTTGAGTCAGAAAAACCGATTGATAATAAACCTGTCATTGCGACTAAATTACTAGGTAGTGGTGATTATGCAGTAATTATAATTTCAAATTCACACGAAGAGATATCCGAGATTGACGAAGAATTGGAAGCATCAACAGATCTCAAGCTTAGACGTGTCTACGGTACAAATGAGTGGCAATATTTGTTAAGAGACACCAGAGAAAACGCGAAAATTAATATATTCAAAGATAATATTTAATCATTTTTGAAGCTAAATTTAGCTTTTTAATAGGTGTGGTTCAATTACCGCAGCCCCGACTGAGTCACCCCAAACATTAACAGCAGTCCTAAATCTATCTAACAACCAATCGATTGCTAGAATCATACCTATCCCCTCTGCTGGTAAATTCACAGCGTTCAGTACTATTAACATTGTTACTAATCCAGCTTGAGGTATTCCAGCTGCACCAATTGCTGCAAGCGTAGCAGTAATAAATATAATTACTTGTTCAGTTGCTCCCATATTGATTCCATATGCTTGTGCTATAAACATTACCGCAATGGCTTCATACAGCGCAGTTCCATCCATATTAATTGTTGCACCAATAGGCAACACAAATTTTACAGATTTTTTGTCAATACCAGCTTCAATAGCACAACTCATAGTTAGTGGTAATGTGGCAGAGGAGCTTGCTGTCCCAAATGCAGTCAGAATAGCTCGCAATAATTTAAGTAAGTATTGTTTTCCATGAGTACTAAAAATAATTAAGATAAGAAATAACAGTAGAAAGTGGCAGAGTAATCCTAAAATTACTGTAAAAAAATAGCTACCTACTGCTATTAGTTCAGCTTTTATATTTTCACCACCTCCAACTCTAGCAAATTGACTTGCTACTAGAGAAAATACTCCTATTGGCGCAAAGAGCATAATCCACATCACAAGTTTCATCATAACTTCGTTTAATTCATCAAAAAAATTAATGATCGATTTTTTATTTTTACCAATAGTTGTTAATGCTGCACCAAATAAGAGACAAAATACAATTATTGGGAGTAGCTGTGTGTTTGAAGCTGCATGGATTATGTTTGGCGATATAAGAGATTTAATTAATTCCGATAGACCAACATTTTCTCTTTCGAGTATTGGTTCTGTTGTTATTTCTGTTTCTAGATTAGCACTAACACCAGGCTGAATAATATTAACTAAAATTAATCCAATTAAAACAGCACAAGCCGTCGTCATAGCATAATAGAGTAGAGTATAGCCTCCAACTTTACCTAATCTGCGGACATCTCCTAGAGACGTAACACCACTAATTATTGCTCCAACAATGAGAGGCACAATCATCATTTTTAAAGCATCAAGAAATAAATCTCCCAGCCAAGATAACGAAAGCATGCTCTCGCCAAATGACCATCCACAAAATATTCCAAGCAAAGCACCAAGAATGATGCCTATGACTAATTTATTTTCACCTATGGACATGTTGAATTATTTTTTGTCTAGGACATACCGATTGTATTAAATCCACAATCAACATAAGTAATTTCACCTGTAATTGCCGATGCAGAGTCTGAACATAAAAATGTCGCAGCATTTCCAACTTCCTCGATAGTTACATTTCGTCTCAGTGGCGACGTACTTTCCACATGAGTTAAAAAATCGCGCATTCCCGCTATACCCGAGGCAGCGAGAGTACGTATTGGACCCGCTGATATTGCATTAACCCTTATCCCCTCTGGGCCGAGACTAGAGGCCATATAACGGACATTAGCCTCTAGACTAGCTTTTGCGAGACCCATTACATTGTAATTCGGCATAGAGCGAACTGCGCCTAAATAACTAAGTGTTAGCATCGCGCCTTTTCTTCCTTTCATCATTTCTCTTGATGCTTCAGCTAGAGCCGAAAAGCTATATGAGCTAATTTCATGAGCTATTCTAAAACCCTCTCTGGTAACATTTTTCAGATATTCTCCATCAAGTAGTTCTCTTGGAGCAAAGGCTATAGAATGGACAAGAATATCGAAACTATCCCAGTATTTTGATAGATCACCAAAAACAGATTGAATTTGCGTGTCACTGCTCACATCACAAGGTAGGGTTATTTTTGAATCAAGTTCAGAGGCAAATTTTTCGACTCTCTTCTGTAATTTTTCATTTTGATATGTCAATGCAATCTGCGCACCCTCTCGGTGCATTGCTTGAGCTATCCCCCAAGCTATTGAGCGGTTGCTTGCCACACCAACCACTAAAGCACGTTTATTATCGAGTAATCCCATTTATCTATCCCTTTTTGTTCGGTTATTTGAATTTTTTTTACTATTAAGTATCAAAGTGTACAGAAAAACTATCGCGTTTATAATGGAACAGTGACTAGAATATCTCTAAAAATAGCAAATAAGTCTCAATTTGGCATCGCACTTTTTCAGTGCCTTTTCATGTCTTTATTCTTATTTTGTATTGGATGTGACCAATCAAGCTGGAATAACCCTTATCCACACGAAGAATCTGATGAATTAATCTATTATGACTCATTCTCTGAGAGACCCAAACATCTAGATCCTGTTAGTTCGTATAGCTCAAACGAATATATATTTTTGGGGCAAATTTACGAGCCGCTTTTACAGTATCATTTTCTTAAACGACCTTATGAGCTTGTTCCGCTTACTGCCAATAATATTCCAAAGCCTATCTATTCTGATAAAAATGGGGGAATATTGCCGGAAACTGCTCCAGAAGAGAATATTGACACTATTAAATACAGGATATCAATAAAACCTGGTATTTTATTCCAACCGCATCCTGCATTTGCTAAAGATAAAAATGGCAGCTTTCTCTATCATGATCTTGATGAAAACGATTTAAATAAAATATACACACTAGCAGATTTCAATGTTTTAGGATCAAGGGAGTTACAAGCTAGTGATTATATTTATCAAATAAAAAGAATGTCTCACCCACGCGTGCATTCACCGATTTCAGGCCTAATGAAAAAGTATATTCTTGGACTTGATGAGCTATCCAAAGAATTAAATAGTTTGTATAGCAGCGATTCATCTTCAGGTTATTTAAATTTACATGATTATTCATTATCAGGTGTGAATTTAATTGATAAGTATACTTTTGAAATAACTCTTAAAGAAAAATATCCGCAATTTTTGTATTGGTTATCAATGTCATTTTTTGCTCCAATGCCATGGGAAGCTGATTTTTTCTATTCACAAAAAGGTTTTGAAGAAAAAAATATTTCACTTGATTGGTATCCTGTAGGTACAGGACCATTTATGCTGACTGAAAATAACCCTAATCGAAGAATGGTTCTTGAGAAAAATCCGAATTTTCGCGGAGAAATATATCCGACAGAGGGAGAAGAATTTGACGAAGATTTAGGTTTATTAGCAGATGCCGGAAAAAAAATGCCTTTCATTGATAAGGCTATATATAGTCTAGAAAAAGAATCAATCCCAGCATGGAATAAATTTCTTCAGGGTTATTATGATACTTCAGGTATTGTCTCTGATAGTTTTGATCAGGCTGTTCAATTCGATTCACAAGGTGATGCAGAATTAACAGATGAGATGAGAGAAAAAGGAATTCAATTATTAACTACGACAACTACGTCAACATATTATATGGGTTTTAATATGTCAGATGATTTGGTTGGCGGAGACAGCGAACGCGCAAGATTGTTGAGGCATGCTATTTCTGTTGTCGTTGATTATGAAGAATACATTTCCATTTTTGCTAATGGTAGAGGGCTTCCAGCTCAAAGTCCGATTCCTCCAGGTATTTTTGGCTATACCATGGGCAAAGAAGGTGTAAACAAGTATGTTTATCAATGGCAAAATAATAAAGTAAAACGCCGTCCCGTTGAGTATGCTAAAGAGTTAATGAATAAGGCTGGATATAAAAATGGTCGCGATGAATTGTCCGGTAAACCTTTGGTATTAAATTTAGATACTCCGGCAGCTGGTCCTGGCAGTAAAGCTAGATTTGATTGGCTTAGAAAACAATTTGCAAAAATAGGTATTAATCTTGTTGTAAGAGCAACTGACTATAATCGTTTTCAAGAAAAAATGAGAAAAGGGACAGCACAGATATTTCAATGGGGTTGGAATGCTGATTATCCAGATCCAGAGAATTTCTTTTTTCTATTGTATGGGCCAAATGCCAAGATTGATCATAATGGAGAAAACGCTGCTAATTATAAAAATAAACAATTTGATTTATTATTTGATCAAATGAAAAGCATGAAAAATAGTTCAGATAGAAAAATAATAATAGATCAAATGGTTGAGCTTGTGAGGTATGATGCGCCCTGGTTATGGGGCTACCATCCAGTAGGATTCTCACTGCACCATGACTGGTATAGGAATGCAAAACCAAATCTAATGGCAAATAACACACTCAAATATAAACGCATTGATCCCGATTTGAGGTCAGAAAAAAGAAGTATCTGGAATCAACCAATCTGGTGGCCGATAGTATTGATAATTTTCATTGGTACTATTATTCTGCTGCCCGCTTTTTTCTTATATCGTCGCAAAGAGAATGAGCAAATCATATGATAAGTTATATTTTAAGACGGGCGATGTATGCAATTCCAATTTTAATCGGCGTTAATATAATTACATTTGTTCTATTTTTTGTTGTTAATACTCCTGATGATATGGCTCGCATGCATCTTGGTATGAAGCGTGTTAGTGAGGCAGCAATTGTTAAGTGGAAAGATGAGAGAGGATATAATAAGCCAGTATTATTCAATCATAGTGCTAATGGTGCGAAAAAAATAACTGAAACTATATTTTTTCAGAATTCAGTTAAATTATTTATTTTTGATTTTGGTCGTTCTGATAGTGGACGAGATATTGGTTATGATATTAGTCAGCGAATGTGGCCTAGTTTAGCAATCACTATTCCTAGTTTGATAGTTGGCCTGCTATCTTATATTTCTTTTGGTTTAATTTTAGCTTTTTTTCGAGGTACTTATGTCGATATTAGTGGCGTTATCTTATGTGTCATTATGATGTCAATATCAGGATTATTTTATATAATCGGTGGTCAGTACCTTATTGGTAAGTTTCTTCATCTTGTTCCAATCTCTGGTTATGACACAGGTTTAAATGCAGTCAAATTCGTTTTTCTGCCAGTATTGGTTGGTTTAATTGGAGGAATAGGTGCGAGCACACGTTGGTATAGAACAATTTTTCTTGAGGAAATGAATAAGGATTATGTTCGAACAGCCAGGGCAAAAGGACTTTCCGAATTACGAATATTATATCGTCACGTCTTAACAAATGGGCTTATTCCAATTTTAACAGGTGTTGTTGTTATACTGCCGTCACTTTTTATTGGAAGTCTTATTGTAGAGTCTTTTTTCGCTATTCCTGGTTTAGGAAGTTATACGATTGATGCAATTAATCGTCAAGATTTTGCTATTGTACGTTCAATGGTTTTTTTGGGATCTGTTTTGTATATTATTGGGTTAATACTTACAGATATTTCCTACACACTCGTTGATCCAAGGGTCAGGTTAAACTAACAAAGATCATGCCTGTAATATTTATAACTGATTTCTTAATTTTTTTACTTCTATTCGGATCAATTGCATTTTTCTTATATGCAAGAAAACAAGAACATTTGACTGCGCCATGGAAGGAAATAAAAAAACAACCACTTGCAATGTCATCTGCTGTAATTTTATCTTTCTTTATTATTTTTGGATTACTGGATTCGGCGCATTTTCATCCAAGAATAGAAACAGATGAGAAATCTGAAAATGTGTATTCAAATGAAATTTTGAGTGTTCTTGATCTATTATTAAAAGATTTGAGACTAAAAACAGAAAAGACATATTCTGCTCCACTTGCTAGTTATTCTTTTTCAAAAGAATTAATCGAATTAGAAGATGGTAAAAAGATTAGAGATTACCCTAGGCTTTTATATGGCGGAGCAAATCTCGATAATCCGAAAACAGATAGTACAAGCGATATCATTAAACGAATTTCACTCGGTTTTCTTTATGGGCTATTAATTAGTTCAGTTATTATACTATTGATAATTTTTTCTTTATCAAAAGTAAGAAATGAAAAATTTATAATAACATTAAAAAAATGTTTATCTAAAAATCTAGAGACCAACTGGATGTCAATTTTCATTACAATGTCTATTTTATTTATAGTTATCGCTGTTATTTATCACTTGTCACAAAATTATCATGTCTTTGGAACTGATAAAGTAGGTCAGGATGTTTTGTACCAGGCATTAAAGAGTATACGAACTGGCCTTGTTATCGGCACTCTTACAACACTTGTTATGCTACCGTTTGCGATTGCAATGGGACTGATGGCGGGCTATTTTCGTGGTTGGGTTGATGATGTAATTCAGTATCTATATACAACTTTAAATTCTATACCAGGTGTATTATTAATTGCTGCCTCGATCTTACTGCTACAAGTTTATATTAGTAACCATGCAAATGATTTTAATAGTATAGAACAGCGAGCAGATTTAAGACTTCTATTTCTATGTATTATTTTGGGTATAACAAGTTGGACTGGTTTATGTCGCTTACTAAGAGCAGAGACACTTAAATTAAGAGAAATTGATTATGTTCAAGCAGCAAAAGCTTTTGGTGTTAGTAACTACAAAGTGATGTTACAGCATTTGCTTCCCAATGTGATGCATATCGTCATGATTTCTATCGTTCTTGATTTTAGTGGTCTTGTATTAGCTGAAGCAGTTTTGTCCTATATAAATATTGGTGTAGATCCTAGTATGTATAGCTGGGGAAACATGATTAATAGTGCTCGATTAGAGATGGCGCGTGAACCAATTGTTTGGTGGTCACTCACCGCAGCATTTATTTTTATGTTTATTTTAGTCCTTGCCGCTAATCTTTTTTCAGATGCTGTAAGGGATGCTTTTGACCCTAGATTAAGAGAATTTTGATTTTAAGGAAATAATTATGAATGAAAAAAATATAACACTACCAGACAAACAAGCAACAATAAGAGTTGCAGCATATCCAAAAGAATTAAATACAGGTGGTTGTATTTTTGGTGGATGGATAATGTCTCAAGTTGATGTAGCAGGCTCCATTATTTCATCCGAGAGAGCAAAAGGACGTACTGCTACTGTTGGAGTCAAATCATTTGAATTTCATGAACCAGTTTTCGTAGGTGATGTAATAAGCTGTTATACGGATATTATTAGGACGGGAAAAACCTCAATTACAGTTAAGATTGAAGTTTTTGCTGAGCGTAATCCTGCAAAGAAAGAAATTGTGAGAGTAACAGAAGCTGAATTAACATACGTAGCTCTCGATGAAAACAGAAGACCGCGTGAAATCCCCAAGGTAAGTGATTAATTTCATGAGTAAAAATTTAATTCAAATTAAGAATTTAACCACATCTGTCGGTTTAGCTGATAATAAAGTTAATATTGTCAATAATGTTTCTTTTGATATAAAGCATGGTGAAACTTTTGTGCTTCTTGGCGAATCTGGAAGCGGTAAATCAATTACAGCACTTTCTATAATGCGCTTATTGCCTGCTGCAGTAAAAATTTCATCAGGCAAAGTAATCTTAGGTAGTAAAGATTTATTTGAACTACCTGAAAACAGAATGCGCAAAGTTCGCGGAGCTAACATTGGTATGATTTTTCAGGAACCTCAGACATCATTAAACCCTGTCCTGACTGCAGGCCAACAGATTAGTGAAACACTTCGCCAACATGAAAATTTGTCTAAAAATGAATGTATTACGCGATCTATTGAACTACTTACAGCAGTAGGAATACCGGAACCAACGAGACGTATTAATGAGTATCCACATCAATTTTCTGGAGGAATGAAGCAGAGAATAATGATAGCGATAGCTCTTGCTGGTAAGCCAGACCTTCTTATTGCTGATGAACCAACAACCGCACTGGATGTTACAATTCAAGCTCAAGTATTAGATCTTTTAAAAAAACTACAAAGTGAAACAGGTATGTCGATTCTTTTTATTACTCATGATCTTGGTGTTGCATCAAAGATGGCAGATCATATTGCAGTAATGAAAGATGGGGAAATTGTGGAGACAAAGAGTAAAAAAGATTTATTTAGAAAACCAGAACATCCATATACATTGAAGCTTTTCTCAGCGATTCCAAGTTGGGAAAAACGCGTTAATGAAGGTGAAATTGAATCAACTCATCGTAGAGAATCTACGTTACTAGAAGTTAAAAATCTCAAAGTACACTATCCGATAAAAAAAGGAATTTTTAAGCGGACAATAGGGCAGGTTAGGGCTGTTGATGATGTCAGCATCAAATTACACGAGGGAGAAACAGTTGCTGTAGTAGGTGAATCTGGTTCAGGTAAAACAACAATGGGTAAAGGCATCTTACAATTATTAGACATAACATCCGGAGATGTGAGCTATCAAAAAACTAATTTAAATTCACTAGATAGTCATTCTCTTAGAAAAATGAGAACGGATATACAAATTATTTTTCAGGATCCATATTCCTCGATGAATCCAAGAATGATGATTAATGACATTATACAAGAAGGAATGATAGCCCAATCTATAGGAAACTCACAGAAAGAACGCGATCATTCAGTAATTACGCTATTAGAGCAGGTCGGGTTAGATCCTGAACATCGATTTCGATATCCACATGAATTTTCAGGCGGGCAAAGACAACGCATTTGTATCGCACGTGCATTAGCAGTTAAACCTAAACTTATTATTTGTGATGAACCAACAAGCGCATTAGATGTGTCCGTACAGGCGCAGATATTATCTCTTTTAAAGGATTTACAAAAACAATATAAGCTTGCATTCTTGTTTATAACTCACAATATCAGTGTAGTTGAATATATTGCTCATTATGTTGCTGTAATGTATCAAGGGAAGATAGTCGAGCAAGGCGATGTTGAAGATGTGCTTAAAAGACCAAAAAATTCATACACTAAAAAATTACTATCAGCAGTTCCACATATAGAATTAAATATATCATAATTATTTTATCGCATTGAAACAAACTCCTCAGCAATAGTGGGATGTATTCCAATTGTTTCGTCGAATATTTTTTTTGTTGCACCTGACTTTATAGCAATAGCAATTCCTTGTATTATTTCACCTGCATTGTCAGATACCAAATGCGCGCCTATTACCAAATCAGTTTCTTTATCGATTATCAATTTTATGAAATTCTTTTCATCACTTTTAGTCAGAGTTAATTTCATAGGAGTAAATGATGATTTAAAAACTTTTATATCATTATATTTTTTTTTAGCTTCTTCTTCAGATAAACCAACTGTTGCTACATTTGGCTGGCTAAAAATACAAGTCGCTATGTTATTATAATTGAGAGTATCATTTTTTTTGTTAAATAAATTGTTCGCGAGAATTGAGCCTTCAGCTAGTGCTACTGGAGTTAAATTATGTCTATTACAAACATCACCAATTGCGTAAATAGAAGAGAGATTTGTTTGGTAAAATTTATTTACTTTTATCGCGTTATTTTTATCTAACTTTACTCCAACTTGATCTAGATTCATATTTGTACTATTTGGCATACGTCCTGTTGCATACATTACATGAGATGCATTAAGAGATTCTCCACTAGTTAGTTTAATAGTTAAGTTATTATTTTTTTTAGAAATTTTTTCAATTTCAGTATTAAATTTTAAGTTTATACCTTTTTTTATCATTTCATTTTTTAGTTGTTCTCTTAGATCTTTATCAAATCCACGTAAAAAAAGTGAACCACGATATATTAAATGGGTTTCTACATTTAATTCATTGAAAATACTAGCGAATTCAACAGCTATATATCCACCGCCAACAATAATTATTTTTTTTGGTAAAGATTTAAGAAAGAAAGCTTCATTTGATGTGAAAACATGATCATTTCCAGTAATTTTAGGTATAAATGGATATCCACCTGTTGAAATTAGGATATTTTTTGATGTTATAAGTTTGTCACCTATTTTTATAGTATTTGAATCAACGAGGCTAGCATGTCCAGAGAAAATATCTACTGAGGCATCAAGAAGCATTTTCTTATAAATATTATTTAATCTTTCAATTTCTATATTCTTATTTTTTATTAATTTATTCCAATTAAATTTCTTATTATCAAAAGACCAACCATAATAATTTGAATTATTGAAATCTTCTGCAAAGTGTGAGGCATAAAATAGAAGTTTTTTTGGAACACAGCCGACATTTACACAGGTCCCGCCTAAATTACTTTCTTCTGCTAAAGCAACACGCGCGCCTAGATTAGATGATATTCTTGCTGCACGTATACCGCCAGACCCTCCGCCAATAATAAATAAATCATATTCATAATGTGGCATTTTTTTTAAAAATCCAAATGTAATGACAATCTTTTAATTATTCAATATTAAATAATTATAAGACTTTGTTACACAGATAGCGCTATTTATTTTAGTGATTCTAAGATATTTTGAGGGGATGATTCACCGTATGGATCATCTTCACAATTATCTGAAAACCCAGGTTCTTCCATCCAAGCTTCTACAAGACCATTATTAATTATCGCTGCATATCTCCATGATCGCATTCCAAATCCTAAATTGTCTTTATTAACTAACATACCCATTTTTCTTGTAAATTCACCAGAACCATCTGGTATCAGCGTAATATTTTTAATGTTTTGAGACTTACCCCATGCGTTCATTACAAATGCGTCATTAACAGATATACAATAGATATCATCTATTCCTTTTTTCTTAAACTCTTCGTAAAGTTTTTCAAAGTCAGGTAGTTGAAATGTGGAACATGTAGGAGTAAATGCTCCTGGCAATGAAAATAAGATAATTTTTTTATCTTTAAAATAACTCTGACTCGAAATATTCTCCCAACGATATGGATTATCACCATCAATACTTTCATCACGAATACGTGTTTTAAATATTACATTAGGTACGTTTTTATTTAACATATTTAATCTCCTACTATATATATGATATTAGTGTATATTCAATTGATTGTAATAGGGCTGCCTTCGACTATTTAATATATAACTAATTGTATTTAGACACGTAATAGGCAGGTTTATTTTTAAACCAGACTTTTTTAATGAATAAGCAAGATCCTTTAAATTTAATGAAATAAATCTTGCGGTAGCTTTAGGAATCCAAACATTCAATACTCTTTTTGCGAGTTCATTTTCATTTGATTGATATAATGCAATTATGATTAGCACTAATTCTTCAATTTGACCTATACATTTACATGAGCCGAAAAAATTAGAAGGATTATCATTTAATGAGACAATTAATGACGATAAAACATCATCTAAAATTATTGGGGCCGCACTCTTTTCATCAAGTAAGTTTGCAGCTCTAAAACCCTCAATTAGACATGGAAAGGGATCTAAGTTTTTACTTGTTGCATTTGCCCAGTGGTGTATTGCGCAAACAAGAAAGGCCCCGCCAGTATCTAGCATGTCAATAGATGTATGATTTTTAACTGAAATAGACAAAAAAATTCCTACGAATTATTGAGATTTATAACCATTCAATTTTACTTATTTCTGTAATAAATGTAAATGATTATGATTATTATTATCATTTAGATATTATGACGGGATATCTGTATAGGTAAGTGACCCTGATTTGATAGAATGTACATATTTAGATGAGCGGAATAATAAAAAAATGAGCATGATAACTAATCCTACATCGCAACTTAAAGAATTAATGGAGAAACCAGGTGTTATAAAAATTCTTGGCGCACACGATGTGCTAACTGCATTACTTGTTGAAAAATCAGGATTTGATTCGGTATTTATCGGTGGTTTTGGGACTAGCGCGAGTCTTTATGGTCTACCTGATTTAAATTTTTTAGGTATGACAGAAATGGTAGACGCAACACGTCGTATGACACATAGATTATCTATTCCTGTAATTGCTGATGCAGATACAGGGCACGGTGATTTACATAATGTAATGCGTTGTGTTTGTGAATTTGAAGGAGCAGGCGCCGCTGGTATTATTTTGGAAGATCAAGTGTTTCCGAAACGATGTGGTCATTTTGGCGGTAAAGAGGTTATTTTAGCTGAGGATATGATCAAAAAGTTTAAGGCAGCTAGTAACGCTCGTGAAAATCCTGATTTTTTATTTATTGCGCGAACAGATTCTAGAGAAACAGATGGATTAAGTACGGCAATTGATCGTGTTAATCGTTATTGTGATGCCGGTGCTGATATTGCATTTATTGAAGCACCTTTATCAGTAGATGAGTTAGAAGAAATCTGTAAACGTGTGCAATATCCAAAATTTGTGAATATGCTTGCTTTCGGTAAAACACCAATATTAAGTGCTGCAGAATTAGAAGAAATGGGATTTAAGATGATTGTAGCACCTATAGATTCAATTTTACTCACGACTCATGTTATGCGTGAAATGGCAGAAGTCTTTATGCGTGATGGGCATACAAAAGCTTTAGAAGATAAAATGGTTAGTTTCGAGGAAATCAAGAATATTCTTGGATTATCTGACTATCTAGGATTAGATAATGATCTAAAATAGTATTGGTAATAAACTAATCATTTTGATTTAATCGAAATACTTTTTTAATTATTTTATTTTTTTTATAAGTGCGAAAAATACTCTGTCTGTGACCATAAGGTTTCCATGCAGGGGCAATGACATTTGGCATATCCGATTTGCTTAATAAATTAGCAGACATTAATGTAAATTCACCATAACGCTGATTTACACAGTCAATTATCTTATTTAATTGATCTTTGTCGTTATTTTCAAAGAATAAATCAATTTGTCCCTTTTCTTCTCGTGGATCTAATGCAGTTACTTGTACTTGATATACACCTTCACCATGCCAATAACGATCTAATATAATTTTACAGAGCGCTGTAATTTGCTGTCCATCATTAGTAGGAAATATTGTTTTTATTTTTTTACTTCCTATCCAACCATGATTTGTTTTTAAACCTATAAAAAACTTTTGGGCAAGCAAGCTGTTTCTTCTTAATCTCTGGGCAACCTTTTCCGACATATGCACTAGATACATATATATGGTGCTCTTTGATTTTGTATTAGGCGGCATAACTTTTCCGTGACCAATAGATTTTGGCTTATTAATGGTGTTCTTAATCTTTTCAGGGTCTTTTCCCTGACACATATACCATATTCTTCTTCCCGGATTACCAAAACGCTGTCCTAAAATTCCTATAGGTATTTTCCCAACATCTCCACAAGTAAAAACACCTCTTTTAGCTAGGAATGTAGCAATTCCTTTATTAATTCCACAGAGCTCTGTGACAGGGACAGCTTTTAATACACTTTCTGCATCCCAGGGGTTAATAATAGTCAAGCCATCTGGTTTACGAAGTTTTGCAGCATACTTTGCTGTAGTTTTATCACCACTTATACCGACGGAACAACGCACTCCAGACACACTAAATACTCTTTCTTTTATTTTTTTTGCAATTGTTTCTGCATTATCCCAAATTTTCTTACAATTAGTCATATCAAGAAATGCTTCATCAACAGAAAAAATTTCAATATCAGGAGTGATATCATGAAGAGTCTTCATAATATTTGTCGAAACTTTTGTATACAAAATAGGGTTAGAAGGTAACTGAATAAAATTAGGACAAAGTTTTTTTGCATCTTTTATGCGCATACCTGTATGTATCCCATATGCTCGCGCTTCATATGAACAAGTAATTATACAAGTTCCCCTGATCCCATTAGTAATTCCAATTGGCTTACCAATAAGATTAGGGTTACGTGCTTGTTCAATTGAAGCAAAGAAGGCATCCATATCGACTAGCGCAATAACACGGGGCCAGTTTTTTATTGTCATTTTTTCTCCGTATATTAGTTCTTATTATAAGAGAACATTTAGAGAAAATTCAAGACAAAATTTTTACTAAAATTTCTAGTAAGATGATGTAACTTTCTAATTCTTATATATAAAATAGATATATTAATGAATTAACTAACGAGAGATAAACTCTCCGTAAGCTCGACATCCTTCACCTACTGCAATTTCAGCAATAACTTTCATGGAACGAATATCAATAACAGAAACAGCATTATCAAACCAGTTTGCAACATACAAATTGATTTTATTTGGATGCAAGTCGATTCCTTCTGGATATTCTCCGACACTAATAGTATCAATATTTTTCATCTTAATTAGATCGATAACCGAAACTGTACCCGAACGCTGGTTTGTTACAAATATACGATTATATTTATTATCAACCTCTATAGCATATGGATAACTACCAACCTGTATATTTTTTATATTTTTTGTATCGAGATTAATTACGCTAACATTATTTGAGCGTACATTTGCACTATATAGTTCGTTTCTTTTTGTATTTAATGCTAAACCAAATGGTGCTATACCAACATCTATTGTTTCAATAATTTTATTGTCAGATAATCGTATAATCATGATAGTATTTTCATCTCTATTGGCGACATATAAAAATTTACCATTAGGATGAATGACTAACCCAGAGGGGGAGTCTCCAACTTTAATTTTATTTATGATTTTTAACGAGCTTGTATCTATTGAGAAAATGGCATCTTCATACCAATCAGCGACATAAACAGTCCTATCATCGGGATTAATGGCAATTGCTAGTGGCCCAGCGCCTATTTTTATTGTTTTTATATTATTAAATTTTTTTGTATCAATTACAGAGATGTCTTTGCTTTCCGGGTTAGTGATATAAACACGTTTTCCATTATTACTAACTACTACTCCAGCTGGACGGTAACCAACATCTATTGTTTTAATAACATTATTTGTTTCTGTATTAATTACAGATACTGAGTTATCACCTTGATTTGTTATGTAAGCATATGGTTGCGCATATGATGAACATATAGATCCTAGTAAGTATAAAAAAACTAGTTTGCGAACAAAAAGTATCAACTGCTTCTTTTTTTTATTAAAAAGATTATTTTTCAGCAATTTTTTTGATATTTTCCAAGCCTGTTTTATAAAGATTTGTAACAGCTTTAATGCAAGCCTCATCTGTAAGTTCTGGCGGGGGTTGTTGTCCAGGAAAAGAGCGATAGAAAGCACCTTTCCACTGCACCTTTGAGATCCCATTACTTTCAGTAATTGTAATCGTTGAACCGTGTGTTGCTATGGGCAAACCATCAATAACTCTTCCTTCTTCGAGTTCTTGCATTCCATACTGAATTCTTTTGTTATCTTTATCATGCTTATATAACACTTCATTTATTTTTTCACCATTTTCTAATTCGATTGTACGAACAGACTTTACTGTCGTACCATTGTCTGCCGTGCAACTTTTTATGCCAGGGTGCCAATCTTGTATTGAGCAAAATTCTCCAACAATTTTCCATATTGATTCTGCACTAGCATTAACTTCAATCTCTTGAGTGACTTTTTGCCTTGATGGGCCGTGTGCTAAAACTAGACTAGGTATTAAAAAAATGCTGATTAGAATTACTTGTGAATATTTCATCGTTTGCCATCTCCATTGTACAAATATGCATATTTTATATTTTTTTAGAATTAGTTTGCTAATGCTTCATCTTCATAGTAGATGTTATTAGTTTAATAGCTATACCCAAATATGGCTATTTTTTTAGTATTTTTGAGCAAATATTTAAGAAATTAAAATAGGGCAGGGAATCTAGACTTAGTATTTTCTGATAGTATCTAGCGTAAAATATTGTTGAATTCTATCGAAATACTTTAAACTATAGACTCTATGATCATAGTTTTAGTGAAAAAATCGTTTTCTGACAACAGAGATGATCAATTTTAAATATTTTTGTCTAGGTTTTGTTCTAATAAACTTGAAGTTGTTTGGAGGACGCATACATGAAAATTATTCTTGCTCCCGATTCCTTTAAAGGAAATCTTACTTCCTTAGAAGTAGCAATTGCATTTGAAAAGGGAATTAAACGCGTTTTACCTAGGGCTAATTGCATCAAAATACCGATGGCTGATGGCGGAGAGGGAACGGTTCAGTCGCTTATTGATGGTATAGGGGGGGAAATTATCCGTAAGCGTGTTATTGGCCCTATTGGTCAAAAAGTTTTTGCTAGATATGGGTTGTTGTCTAATGGAACTGCTGTTATCGAAATGGCAGAAGCATCTGGTCTTCCTTTAGTAACTACCAGACAAAAAAATCCAACGAAGACAACAACATTTGGGACTGGAGAATTGATCATAGATGCTATAAATAAAGGCGCTAAGAAAATTATTATTGGTATTGGCGGGTCTGCTACGAATGATGGCGGAGTTGGAATGGCTCAAGCTTTGGGTGTTAGATTTCTTGATTCAAAAGATAAGGAAATCAAACAGCATGGTAGCGGAGGAATGTTAAAAAAAATTGTTAAGATTGACACAAGAGAAACAAATAAGGTGCTTAAAAATATTAATATAATCGTCGCTTGTGATGTTGATAACCCACTTTGCGGCAGATTAGGAGCATCATATATCTTTGGCCCACAAAAAGGAGCAACACCAGCCATGGTGAGAGTGTTAGATGATAATCTTAAACATCTTGCAAAAATAATTAAGCAATCACTAAAGAAAGATATTTCTAAATTAAAAGGTGCGGGTGCTGCGGGTGGACTAGGTGCCGGGTTAGTTGCTTTTGCAAAAGCTAAAATGAAAAGCGGTGTTGATATTGTAATTGATGCAACTAATTTAGAAAGACATATGAAGAATACTAATTTAGTGATTACTGGAGAAGGTAGAGTCGACTCACAAACAGCATACGGTAAAACACCGTCAGGTGTAGCAAAATCAGCACGTAAACATGGTATACCAACTTTAGTAATTGGCGGCGGTATAACAGATGATGCTAAAGATATTTTTTCACATGGGATTGATGCACTAGAAAGTGCCTGCGCACGTGATATGTCCCTTGAAGATGCAATAAAGCATTCGCGCGAGCATCTAGCAAATGCTGCAGAGCGTGCAATTCGTCTCGTATTAGTTGGAAAGAAAATTACTAAAAAATAATTCTCTATTAGCTTGTTTATAGATTTATAAATATTCCAATGAGTGTTCTAACTTAAATAATGAAATTTTCTAATTTTGCTTCTCGTTTTAACGATAGTTCTGGAATTGTCCAGCTTATGGATGATCTAGGAAATGCGATGAATAATGATAGCGATTTATTAATGCTAGGTGGTGGTAATCCAAGTCATATCCCAATAATTCAAGAGCATATCAGAAAATCCTTTTTAAATTTACTTGATGATCCAGTGCTATTTTCTAATGCTATTGGTAATTATGAGTCACCTCAGGGCAATAGGATTTTTATTGAAACTATCGTTAAAATGTTAAATAAGGAATATGACTGGGGTATTAAATATGAAAATGTAGCCTTGACTGTTGGAAGTCAATCAGGATTTTTCTTCTTATTTAATATGTTTGGAGGAAAATATGCAGATGGGACTCATAAAAAAATATTGCTGCCAATTACTCCTGAATATATAGGATATAGAGATGTTGGCCTTGTATCTGATTTATTTTATTCATATAAACCTAAAATCGAGAAATTAGATAATAATTTTTTCAAATATAGAATAGATTTTGAAGCGCTAGAGATTAGAAAAAATACTGCTGCAATATGTGTATCAAGACCAACCAATCCTACTGGTAATGTTTTGACAGATGAAGAAATGTCCAAACTTTTTTCTATCGCAGAACAAAATCAAATACCGCTAATTATTGATAATGCTTATGGCGAACCTTTTCCAGGTATTATTTTCACCAAAACAAGTCCATTTTGGAATAAAAATACAATTTTCTGCATGAGTCTATCAAAAGTTGGTATGCCAGGTGTGCGGACTGGAATAATTGTAGCAGATAGCCCCGTTATAAAGTCTATTCGCAATATGAATGCAGCCATTAATTTATCAACACCTAATTTTGGGCCAATGATAGCTAATGAACTTATTGAGTCTGGTGATTTATTAGCCCTATCAAAAGCTGAAATTAAACCTTTTTATCAGAGAAAAATGGAGCATGCTATCTCAGTTATACGTAAAAATTTCTCTAATATAGACTATTACATCCATGTTCCTGAGGGGGCAATATTTCTATGGCTTTGGCTACCCAATCTTAACGTTTCATCTGATGATTTATATGAAAGATTAAAATCAAGAGGAACATTAGTTATATCTGGTTCACATTTCTTCCCTGGGTTAGATGATAATTGGGAACATAAAGATGAGTGTTTAAGAATTACTTACTCAATGGATAAAGATGTGGTCGAAAAGGGCATCGAGATCATCGCAGAGGAAATAAGAGCAATAAATGCATCTAGCTGAATCCAATGCGATCTAACTAACTTACAAAAAACAGACTGTGACACCTTTTTTTTGGTGCCACAGCTATTTTTTTAGAATCACTTATAAAGGAGTGACGTTCTCGGCTTGAGGGCCTTTTTCACCAGCAGTTACGCTAAACTGTACTTGCTGTCCCTCGGCTAGTGTTTTAAAACCAGAACCATTTATTGCACTAAAATGAACAAAAACATCTGGACCTTGCTCTTGTTCAATAAAACCAAAACCTTTTGAATCGTTAAAAAATTTAACCTTACCGGTAACTAAATCAGACATATCTATTTCCTATTCAAGTTTAAAATCGTGTCAACTAAGTGACTTTCCTGCTAGAAAAAAAACAGTTATTGCTTTTGGGATTGAACGACAAGAAACAGAAGAATGTCTACTTACGGCAATCATTAACAAAACCAATTTCTAAGCACACTAGGATTATACCCAGTATTTTTAGTAGTTAAAGTATATTTTTATGCTCTTTATCGAAACTTGAAAATTATTATATTTTTCAGAAAATAACTAAGAGTATTTTAGAAAATACCTAGTTTATTTAACATTAGCTTGGCGCTGTTGTATAACTTCCAAAAAGGCATTAGCTACGCGTGGGACATGTTCAAAATAATGAGTCAAATTCAAATATGGAGCGCGAAGTAATTCGCTTTGTTTCGTGGTTTTTACTGAAGCAGTCCTTATCCCACCTTGAAAATATCCCATTTCTCCAATTGGCTCGACTGGATTTATATATGCAAGATGTATATTTTTCCCATTTTTGTCTTTTTTAAAAACTTCTAATTGACCTTCAATTAATATATATAAAGTTGGATCATTCTCACCCTCTCTAATAAATTCTTCCCCACTTGCATAACTAACCTCAGTAAAATGATTGCCAATTGCATGTAATTCTGTATTGCTTAGGGAGTCAAACACGGGGCAAAGCCCAATCCTATCAGCACGTTGACGCCGTAATGCATTTTCAAGTTCATCATTAGTGATTATTCCCAGTTCTACCAGAAACTCACCCAACCCTTTTTTATTGTTACCCCGTTCAAGCGCTTCTAATTTTTTTTTAATGGCCATAACAATTGACCCAGGCGAACATGTTAGATATTCACCTAAGCGTCTCGGTTCGTTTTTTCCAGGTTTTTTATTTTCTTCAGCCATATTTTTTTAGCAATGATGTATAGTTAAAAAATAGGGTGCATATAATTATTGTAAACTTTAACACCCTGTACAAAAGATTGACAATATACATTATTTTTTAAAATATTGATATATATAAGAATTTTAAGAACTCTGATATCATATTGAAATATATTTAGAATTTTATTAATTAATTTTTTTAAAAAAAGGCCTCCAAAATATGATTAAGCACTGCCATTATCTATTAATTTTGTCTCTATTTATTTGTAATAACGCTAATACGGAGGTCTTACCCGGACAACATAAATTAATAAAAAATGAATTAAACGAATATTACGTAATTAATAACAAGGATATTACTATGATTGAGGCATCAATTTTAAAATTTGGTTTTAGTGGCAGATGGATACTTGCTTGTATAAAGAATAAATCAGTAGATACAGATTTAAAACGGTGGGTTTTTATTGATCTTAAAAATGGAGGAACATTTGATTCGCTTAATGAAGAAAATTGGCGTTATTTTCGAGACGAGGCATATCCAGATTTAAAGAAAATTAAATTGAGAGATTTGAATAACGAAGATTGTCCATGACATCTGACTGCATATTTTAAAATGCTTTGAATAACAATAAGATTCCACAAAATAACATCAATATGTGCATATATAGCTTAAAACGAACAGCATTTATACTTCGTAGATGTTTTTGGGCTATCATAATGCCAAATATGGCTCCAATTCCAATAATAACTCCATAACTAGCTATCTCGAAAGTTAGTACTCCAAAAAAACCATAACTAAGTAGTTTAGTAAATTGCATGAAGAGAGAGTTCACTGCTTTAGTGCCAATAAGGTTTTCTTTGGAGAGACCGTAATTAAGCATAAATGGGTTTTGTATCGGACCTGTAGCACCAATTAATCCTGATAGAAACGAAACACAGAAACCTAAGGAAAAAAACCACTTCAATCTCATTTTAAAAAAATATTTTGGTTTTTTCAGAGTGTTTCTAGCAACATAGCAAATAAGAAATATACCGAGAATTATCTGTATTACCTGCGAGTTAGCTTGAGCAAATGACCACGCACCAAGAATAGATCCAAAAATAGTCCCTGGTAAAAGATAGCGAATTATTTGCCAATCTATATTTTTTCTAAAGACGTAGACTCTTGACGGATTTGCAATTAAAGCAGCAACGGAAATAACTGGTGCTACGAGTTGAGCTCCAAGTAAAAAGGCAATCAGAGGAATTAAGATTGTTGCTGCACCACCAGCGGCAACTGTACTAAAAAACCACCCAAAAAAACCGAGAATAAAGAGGATAATTGACGTCAAATTTACAAATCTTCGGTTTTTAGAAAATTACTACAAATTAAGCTTTTAATATTTTTTAACGCACTGGAAAACCACTTGCAAATCGATTAATCCATTCCTCAGTTAATTTCTCTCTACTCAAAAATGGACCTTCTTTATAGCGTTTATCACTTAAGTAAAGCTCTATATGACAGATTTGCTCGACAATTCTTAATCTGGGCCCGTCTTCCTCATTCAATAGCATCATACCAATTTCAAACCCAGCATCATTTTCAATAACTAAAACCACTTTTCCAAGAAATGTACTGATTTCGTTATTCGATTGAATTGATACTTCGATTATATCCCCCGGTTTTTGTCGTTTCTTATTTGTAAAGCTAAAACCAATATTAGAGCAATCTGCTAAATTAGTTTTAAGTCTTTCCCAGAGCCGTAAACGTTTTACATTGACTGGAAATCGCTCTGGATGTTTTATGAATCCTTCTAGAAAATCATTTTGAAATATTGCAGGAATATCAGGCAGTTCAGGTAAAAAAACAGGCCTTATGTGATGTTTTTTAGAGTCGTATGTTTTTTCAGTTTTATGAAACATAATGATCTCCTAATAATCAGATACTTAAAAACACCTTTTAGATTAAAATAATGAAAAAATCAAGTAAATATTCATATATATCACTAACTTATATCTATAATTTAAAAAATATATTAGAATAATTTTCTTGCTTTTTCTATTAAGTAATTGAATATAATGGGATTTATTAATATATTATTGAAAAAAAGTAGTTCAGATAAGAAATCATCTTATGCTAATTAATATTGAGGACTGACATGCGATTAGTTTTAGTTTTAGTTTTATTGACGCTTGCTCTGTTTAGCGTCATTTTGTTTTGGCCTAGTGACAAAGCGGGTGATCTAGAGGAAACCACGAACGGTCAAAGTATTCTTTTAGAAGATATGGAGGTTTCTGAAAAGAATTCAGAAAATATTAATAATGAGGAAAGACATGAATTAATGAAATCAGAATATGAAGTACTAGAAAAGGAACGTAGGGTTTTAAAACAAAGATTAGGACGTTTAAAACATCATATGTGGGGCATGAAATTTGAGCAAGATGAAGCGAATGAAATGAGTGATATTTTATTAGTTGCTCATAAATTAATTAAAAACCCAGATATGTTGGGAGCATTTTCTGATGTTGAAGGAATAAAGAATGAAATTGCAAAAATAAAATTTTCAAATAAATCACTTGATCGTGTTAGTGAAATAATTCAAGGAGCTCAATCAAACAAAAAATAAGCTTTTTAGTTATACAGGCTTAACGATGCAGTTTTCAAAATTATGAGAAAAATCAATTATTTTTACTTTTGATATCTGATTTTCAAGATCTAGAGCACTATTTAACATTTCTGATCGCAAATAATTCTCCGTATACCCATACCATTTACCATTACTATCTCTAGATTCCCATAAAACCGAGTGTATATTACCCAATTCATTTTTTAGAATTTTCTCTCTCATATTTCTTGTGAGATCATGTAGTTGTTTACTTCTTTCTTTTTTTATATTGTTACTGATTGGATTTGCATAAGATGCTGCGGCTGTTCCTTTTCGCTCTGAGTATGTAAATATATGGATATGTGAAAAACCAGTTTCTTTAATAAATTTATATGATTTTTTCCATTCATCATTTGATTCACCTGGAAAGCCAACGATAATATCTGTTGTTATATTAAAATTCGGGATTTTAGTTCTTACTTCATCAGTAATTTTTTTAAAATCAAGTGTTTTACATCGTCGAGCCATGCGTTTTAAAACACTATCACAACCGCTTTGCAGTGGCAGATGAATGTGTGGCATTAACCTTTTATTGTTAAAAAGCGAAAAGAAATTGTCATTGAGGTCCCATGGCTCAACAGATGCTAGCCTAATTCTTGGAATTGATGTTTCCGTTAGTATATTTTTTATTAATTTAAAGAGACTAGATTTAATATCGCTACCATATCCACCAACATGCACTCCCGTTAGTATTATTTCTTTTATTCCCTGTTGATGGTATTTATTTATTTCATTGATAATTTCATTTTCATTACGACTACGCTCATTACCCCTTGCAACTGTAACAATACAAAATGCACATTTATGCCTACATCCATCTTGGATTTTTATAAATGCTCTATTTCTTCCACGTTTGTATATGCTAGCCTCTCCAGGTTCTGTTGAAATACTAGGCATTATTTTAAGATTTAGTTTACGTAGCGAAATATTAACTAGATCATCTTTTTCTGAATTATCAATTACTAAGTCAATTCCAGGTATTTCTTTTATATTTTTTTTATCTAGTGTTGAATAACAACCGCTCACAATAATTTTAGCCATAGGATTACTTCTATGGGCTCTTCTTATTATTTGTCGAGATTTTTTTACAGCTTCTTGTGTGACCGCACAAGTATTAATTATAAGAATATCTGCGTTTTCAGCGTTAGATATTATTTTATGTCCTTTTTCCTGAAATTTTTTCCCCCAGGATTCAATTTCTGCTTCATTAAGACGGCAGCCTAGTGTTTTAAGATGTATTTGCATGTAAAGATTAAATTAAAGTTCTAGCGAACGGATCACGGTAAGTTTTTCTATTTGCATGTCTTCGAATGTATAAGGAATACCACCAACACCATAACCTGATTCTTTTAGTCCTGCGAAAGGCATCCAGTCGACACGATAGGCGGTATGATCGTTTACCATAATTGCAGCTGCATCGATTCTTCTATTACATTTCATAATAAAATCTAAATCACGAGACAAGATTGATGCCTGGAATGCATAAGGCAAAGAGTTTGCTATTTTTATAGCATCGTCAACATTATCATAACTGTATACACAAATAACTGGTCCGAATATTTCCTGTTCGCTTATACGTATATTTTGAGGCGGGTCAAGAAGCACAGTACAAGAATAGGTGGTATCTGAAATTTGATTACCTCCAATTATACAAGTTGCTCCGGCTTTTTTTGCCTCATCTACCCATTCTCCAACTCTTTTAACTTCTTTTAGACGAATTAGTGGACCAACCATAGTTTTTTCCAATGTTGGATCGCCAATTTTCATTGCTTTACCTAATTCAGCTATTTTGCATGCAACATCTTCGGCAATTTCCCGGGGTGCAAATACACGTTGGACTGATACACATACTTGTCCAGCATGATAAAAACCACCTTTCGCAATGAGTGGTAAAGTGTCATTCAAGTCTGCTGTATCGTCTATGATTACAGGGGCCACTCCACCATGTTCAAGTGCGCACCTCGCACCCGGTGCCAATTTAGATCTAAGCATCCATCCAACTTTACCGCTACCTATAAACGTAAAAAAACCAACTCGTTTATCGCTAACAAGTTGTTCAGCAACTGAGAGATCATTAACGACTAAGGACTGACAATACTCAGTTGGTAGACCAGCTTCATGTAAAATTTGTACAAAACGAAAACAAGATAGAGGGGTATCCTCAGCTGGTTTAACAATAACAGGACATCCGCTTGCAATAGCAGGACCCACTTGGTGAACGATGAGGTTGAGAGGATGATTAAATGCGCTTACCGCAACAACCACACCGATTGGTTCTTTATGGGTAAACGCTACTCGGTTATTTGAGGCTAAATTCAAACCCATGGGTATTTCATGCCCTGAATTATTTCGAATGCATTCAATACAGTTTTTGACACCATCGATTGCTCTTGCAACTTCAATGCGTGAATCGATAAGAGGTTTTCCTCCTTCACGTGCCGCCTCAATAGCTAGGTCTTCAAAACGAGATTGCATTATTTCTGAAGCTTTATGTAAAACTTCAATTCTTTTTTCTGGGTTTAACCATCGATCTTTATCTTTGAATATTTGATATGCATTAGTAAGAGCTATTTCAACAGCTTTAGCATCAGCTACTGCCACATCACAAATTTCCGATTGATTCCATGGGGCAGTTACTATTAATCTATCCTTGCCTGGTTTTGCATTTGCAACAAGAAATGGAAAATTGTAATTCATGAAATCAACCTAGTTATAAAATGACGTAAAAAATTAATACATGAGTATCTTAATATATGAATAACTATAGTGAAAGATGTATTAGCTAGTATTGTTCTAAAAATCTACTAAATAGCTTCAAAATGTTTTAGTCAAACTTTACTTGTTCAGAGATAATTTTTGACATTCCCTGATAGGCGCCAATTGGTGATGTTAGTTTAAATACACAATTCTCATATTTAACTCGTGCCTTTTCCAAAATAACCGGGATATCACTTTTTATATGAACACCAGAATTTAAAAAATAAGGAAAAACAATAATTTCAGAGACATTTTTATCAATAAGATTTTCAATCGAATCCATTAATGAAGGTGTCGCCATTTCAAGAAAAGCGTATTCAACGAAATCGAATTTTTCCGATACAAGCATTTTAACTTTATTAGTTAAATCACTTATTTCGAGATTTGATTCATCTCTTCGACTTCCATGTGCTAATATTATTAACGCCTTCATTAATATTTTAATTTAAATTATTAATAACTAGGCGCGTGTAATCTTTTGTGGTTGCATCTCCCCCTAAATCACACGTTCTATTTTTTTTGTTTTCAAGTGTTTTTCTTACAGCATTTATCAAAGTATTTGCCATTTTATTTTCATTGATATGTTCTAGCATCATTGCAGATGCTAGATAAAGCGCTGTTGGATTTGCAATTCCCTTTCCAGCAATATCAGGAGCTGTTCCATGAACTGCTTCAAAAATTGCTACTTCATCACCAATATTCCCCCCAGGTGCAAGACCTAATCCACCAACTAATCCAGCAATTTCATCAGAAAGGATATCTCCAAACATATTTGTTGTTAGTATAATATTAAATTGTGATGGATTAATTACTAACTGCATTGCTGTGTTATCAACAATTCGTTCTTCAATTTCTAATTTATTTCCATATTCTTTACCAACTTCCATGGCAGTTTCTAGGAAAAGTCCTGTAAGTGCCTTGAGGATATTAGCTTTATGAACAATTGTAATTTTTTTTCTACCAGTCTTAATTGCATAATCAAAGGTAAATTTTGCTATGCGACGACAACCACTTCTTGTGATTATTCCGGACGCCTCGGCGACTGCTTTTGGGTCATTATCAATCGGTATAAAATGTTCAACACCAACATACAATCCCTCAGTATTTTCTCGTATTAAAACTAAGTCTATTTTGTCAGTTTTTCTTCTGTTATGAAGAAATGATATTGCAGGCCTAACATTAGCATATAATTTAAATTCTTCTCTAAGTCTGACATTAGCCGAACGAAAACCTTCCCCAATAGGTGTTTCAAGAGGAGCCTTGAGCGCAAGTTTTGTTTTACGAATATTGTCCAGTAAATCTTGAGGTAACGGGTCCTTGTTTTTATTATATGCAGACATTCCAGCTTCAAATCTGTGCCAATCAAAATTCGTGCCGAGTGCAGTTAGAACCTCTACTGCTGAGTCTAGGATTTCAGGACCTATTCCATCACCCTCAATGAGTGTTATAGGTGTTTTTTTAATAGTGATGTTCCTTATAAGGTTTGTTTATTTGTAGACCGTTCTAATTTCGGAAGGCACAATTAAATCATTTAATATTTCAGCAGCTTCATTGAGCAAAATATCAAGCGGCTCATCATCAGAAGTCTCGGAAATATTATCTAAGTCAGTTAAAGGGGCTAGTCCTTTTTCCTGTCGCATCATATTTTCTAAATTTATCTTTGCCTCTTCATTTTTCTCTCTTTCGATAATTCGGTCTTTTTCTAACAAAGAAATTTCTTTTTTTAGATCATTTTTCTGATTTTGGTTGATATTATCCAACATTGCTTGAAATAACCTATCTTCTTTAATTCTATTTAGATGTTTAATTTTTGCTGTTTCAAATATTTCAGTTGGCGCACTTGTTGGTTGATATTTTGCAGGCCTTACTTCATCCCATGGCAATGCATTTTCATATGAACGTTCACCTATATTGTTACTTTGATTTTCAATTTCAGGAATTTTAATATCCGGAACGACACCTTTGTATTGATTGCTACTACCACTTATACGAAAAAATTGTGCAATTGTTGTTTTTAATCTACCATAATCATCATCATTGCCTTCATCAATGAATCTATTTAAATCAATAACATTTTGAACTGTTCCTTTTCCGAATGTTGTTTCGCCAATAATTATTCCTCTACGATAATCTTGTATTGCTCCTGCAAAAATTTCTGAAGCCGACGCGCTCTCCCTATCGACTAAGACCGCAAGAGGGCCTGGATAGACAATTCCTGCATTTGGATCATAATTAATTTCAACTTTACCAGTTGCATCTTTTGTTTGAACAATCGGCCCTTCGTCTATAAAGAATCCAGTAAGTTTAAGTGCTTCAGACAATGAACCACCACCATTACCTCTTAGATCAATGATTAACCCATTGATCTTTTCATCCATAAGCGACGCTATTAATTTTTTAACATCACGAGATGTGCTTTTATAATCAGCTTTGCCTTCGGCTTGTGCAGCAAAGTCTATATAAAAAGTTGGAAGTTCAATAACACCAATTCGCATCCCAGTGCCATTTATATCAATAATGCTTGAACTTGCTGCTTGTTCCTCTAATTTAATTTTATCACGCGTCAAGCTTATAAATTTTGATGGACCTTCTGGACCGACGCCTTTAGATAGTACCTCAAGCTTCAATACAGAGTTTTTTGGCCCCCGAATAAGATCTACAACATCATCTAGTCGCCACCCAATCACATCAACCATTTCTTCACTATCTTCTTGTTTTACACCTATAACACGATCATCTGGAGCCAATCTTCCATCGATATCAGCTGGACCACCTGTAATAATTCTTACGACCTGCGTATATTCGCCTTCTGAGCGTAACACTGCTCCGATTCCTTCAAGAGATAGCTTCATGCTTATATCAAAGTTTTCTGAAATTCTAGGAGAAAAATAAGAGGTATGAGGTTCAACTGCTGTTGTAAAAGCATTAATGAAGGTTTGAAAAATATCATTAGAGTCTAGTTGTAATGTAGTAGATAAGATTCGATTATAACGATTAGAGAGTGTCTCTTTTATATCATCATCACTTTTACCAGCTAATTTTAAGTTTAAAACATCATTCTTAACTCTTTTACGCCATAACTCATCTAGTATAATTTTGTCATCCATCCAATTATCATCTCGACGGTCAAAACGAAATGATTCATCAATATTAAAATCAAAATCGTAATTAATCACTTCAAGTGCAAAATTGATTCGTTCTTCAACTCTTTGTCGATATATTTTAAAAATTTCAAACGCTACAGATAAATCTAATTTTTTAATGGCATCATCTAGAGAATACTTAAAAGTATTAAATTCTTTTATATCAGAATTAATGAAATATGCTCTGTTTTGATCTAGATTTTCTAGATAATTTTTTAATATGTCACTTGATAACTCATCATTTATATTGGTTTTTTTATAGTGGTATGTTGTTAAAATATGCGTAATTAACTCAGTTGCTCTAATATGTTTTTCTAATATCTCTAATTCTGCGACAGGCACATACCGCACAGTCGCATTTCCGCTGAAAAGCGTTAATAGTAAAAAAAGAAATACCGTTATATGTTTAATTTTGACCTTCCTAAATTTTCTTTAAATATTTTCTTCTAAGTGTATGTTTTATATATCTATTAGTCCATTAAACTTCTAGTTTTTATATATAAAAACCAATATTTTTTATAAAATTACTTTGATTATCAAAGAAACCCTTTAGTTCTTTGATTGTATAACCTTAATTTTAGTTTCAATTTTACTGGCTTTTTTACTACTGCCACCTAAGAACATTGGTGCGTCATTATAGTATTTCATAAGATCTTTTAGAATTTCTATGTTATTTACGTCTAATTTGGAGGCTAATTCAAGGTGATGTAATGTCTTTTTCGCATATCTAACTGCTTTTAGCCATCCCGATTTCTCAGCTTCTTTTCCATAACTTTTGGCTAGCAGATGATGATATTTAGCAACATTAGGTTCTTTTTCAATTGCACCCAATAATTTCTTGATTGAGTCTTCATATTTGAAAGCGTCATATGAATCTATACTAGATAAGTATAAAAGTTCAGATTCTGTCTCAGCATAAACGATATTACTTAACTGTAATAAAAAAAACATTACAGCAATAAATATATTTATTTTTTTATAGGCATAGAATCTCATAATAATTTTTATGAGTATTTATTTTAATCTTTTGCTGAAGAGAATATTTTTTTCATTTATATGTTTTTTTACTATTTCAAATATATCTCTAAAATTTATTTAATATCTAGTAATTCGATATCAAAAAGTAATGTTGAGTTTGGACCTATTGTACTACCGGCACCTCTTTCACCATATGCAAGATCAGATGGTATGGTTGCTTTCCATTTGGAACCAATAGGCATTAGTTGCAGGACTTCCTGCCATCCCTGTATAACTTGGTTTAATTTAAATTCAATTGGCTCACCTCTAGCATAGGAACTGTCGAATTCCGTTCCATCAATTAATGTGCCACGGTAATGTACCACTACAGTACTATCTAAATTTGGTTTTTCCCCTTCACCCATTTCAACGACTTCGTATTGCAATCCACTTGCTAACGTAGTTACACCTTTTTTACTTTCATTTTCCATTAGATATTTTTCACCTTTAGTTTTATTACTATTATTTCTTAGAGCCTGCTCTTCTTGTTCTTTTTTTGTATATACATTTATAATCTCTTGCATTTCATCGTCAGTTAATTTTTTTTCTGATTTATTTAAAACATCTTCAACTGCTTGAAGAAAAGCTGGCACATCAATATCCAAATTTTGTCGGGTTACTGATTGTCCGAAAATTACTCCCATCGAGTAACTAAATTTTTCAAGATCTGTACTTATTTGTGCCGCTGTTACATTTACGACAAAAGAGGATAAAATCATTGTGAGTAATACTTTACATAAATTCATACTAACTCCTTCTAATGAATAAAATTCATCGATATATATTTAATAAAATTAATTTCACTTTAATATAATTAAAACCGCGTATTTCTATTGGATGCTATATTAGGAAATTGATTCAATTATTTCCTCAAGAAATTGAATATTATTCTTATTCTCGGGTATCGCACAGGATAGCATTTGTCGATATTTACGAGAACCAGGTTGACCTTTATATAACCCAACAACATGACGTATTAAATTTTTAAGATTGACACCATGCTTAATTTGCTCCTCCATGTATATTTTATACTTTTCTAGGACGCTACGACGCGTTATTGATGATTCCATGTCATTGAAAATTAAATTATCAATTTCTACTAGCATAAACGGATTTTGATAGGCTGCTCTTCCTACCATAACTCCATCAACATGCGCTAATTGTGCTTTGATTTGCTTAATCTCTGTAAAACCACCATTTATTATCACATTTAACCTTGGAAAGTTTCTTTTAATTTTATGAACTCTCTCGTAGTTAAGGGGCGGTATATTACGGTTTTCTTTTGGCGATAATCCTTCTAGAATTGCTTTCCTTGCGTGTATTATAAACGTATCACATCCAGAATTACTAACCGTTTCAATAAATTCCATCAAAAATTCATATGAATCGTTGTCATCAATACCAATTCTGGTTTTAACAGTAACCGGTATTTTAACATTGGCTGATATTTTACTTACACACTCAGCTACAAGATTTTTATTTGCCATTAATGAAACTCCAAACTTGCCATTTTGGACACGGTCGCTTGGACAACCAATATTTAAATTGATCTCATCATAACCCTCGTTTTCTGCCATACGAGCGCAATGAGCTAGATCATTTGGGTTATTTCCACCTAGTTGAATTGCAAGAGGGTGCTCATTTGGGTTGAAGTCTAGAAATTGTTTGGAGTTGCCATGAATTAAGGCGCCTGTGGTAATCATTTCAGTGTATAAAACACTATGCTTTGTCAATAGTCGCATAAAATATCTAAAGTGCTTATCAGTATGATCCATCATAGGAGCGATTGAAAAACGACGATCTAGCATACTGATTTTAGCCCCATAGTTTTAGGATAATGTTTTTATAATAGATTTTTCGAGGCATTCGAATTTGATAGGATTAGAAATAACATTATCTTCAAAGTCCTGTATGTAAAAGATATCCTCAACTCTCTCACCAAAGGTTGTTATTTTAGCTCCTTGTAACTTAACTCCACACATATCCATTGCTTCGCCAATACAAGATAAGACTCCAGGGCGATCATTAGTAATAACTTCCATTATTGTTCGATTATTCTTTTTATCATTTTCAAATATAATTTTTGTTTCTATTAAAAAACTTTTTAATTTTCGTTTAGGGATTATTTTATTTTTATTTGAAGATATTTTAGAGAAATTAAGCTCATCCAATATTTTATTTTTTATTTCATTACATCTTTGATTAGATTTAATCAAATCACCATTTTTTTCAAGAACGACAAATGTGTCAAGTGTATAGTTTTGTCTATTAGTTATAATTCTTGCATCAAGTATAGTTAGTCCAAGCTTTGCTATTGCTCTTGTGATTATAGTAAATATATATCTTTTATCACGCATATATACAAAAATAAGACTTCCACCTTTACTGGATTCTTTATTTATTGAAACTAATGGATCATTAATATCTTCTATATTTATTATTTCTTCAGTGTGCCATGCAACTTCATCAGGGTTATGTCTTAAAAAATAGTCATCATCAATTTTTTTCCATATTTTATTGACCGCTTTCATTTCAATTTTATTTAGTAACTTTAATGCTTCATCTTTTATATTTTTTACTCTTGCACTTTTTAGTTGTGATTTATCACTTCCTTTTCGAAAATAATGCAGAGTTTTATGATAAAGATTTGCTAATAATGATTCTCTCCAACTATTCCATAGCTCTGGATTTGTTCCGCAAATATCAGCTACGGTTAAAACATATAAATAATTCAATCGATTTTGATCACCAATTTTTTTTGCAAAAGAAGTAATTGTTGATGGATCATCGAGATCCTCGCGCTGTGATGTCTTACTCATTAAAAGGTGATTATCAACGAGCCAGGCAACAAGTTTTCTGTCATATTCACTAAAATCATGCCTTTGACAGAACTCGAGTGCATCTTTTGAGCCAAGTTTAGAGTGATCTCCATTCCTGCCTTTTGCAATATCATGAAAAAATCCAGCAAGATAAAGAAGCTCAAGTTTTGGAATGGTTTTAACTAATTCATAGCAAATAGGATATTTCATTTTATATTCATCTAAACCAAAAAGTCTCAAATTTCTTATTACTCTTAAGATATGTTCGTCTACTGTAAAAATATGATAAAGATCAAATTGCATTAGTCCTTCAATTTTTGAAAATGCAGGCATATATGCACCTAAAATTCCATATTTATGCATCAACCTTAATTTATGACCAACAAGATTTGGTTGTTTTAGAATTTCTATAAATAAACTTTTATTTATAACATCGTTTCGAAATTTTTTATCTATTAGATAAATATATTTTCTAATAGAGCGTATAGTAGTTGCTCTTACGCCTTTTATCTTTGGGTCTTGTTGAATAAGTAAAAAAATTTCAAATAATGAATACGGATAACGCTCAAATATACTTTCATTAATTATTTCAATCAGATCGTTCCTTTTTTGGAAACGAGAATTTATCTTAACGATTTTATCTTTATTTTTTTTATATATAATATCTTCTTGGAAATGTTGTAATAGTATTTCATTTAATCTACTGATTTCACGAACTGTTTTAAAATACATTTTCATAAAATCTTCAATTCCTTTATTTTTTTCATTATTTTTAAAGCCGAAAAGCTCAGCTATATTTTTTTGATAATCAAAAAGAAGACGATCTTCACGTCTTTTTGCAATCATGTGCAAACCAAAACGAATTGCAAATAATAAGTTTCTACCATTCCTTAGAGTTTCATATTCTTCGTTAGATAGAAATTTATAACTAATAAGATTCTTAAGATTAATATTATCGAAGTGACGTTTAGCAACCCATGCAATCATTTGAATATCACGAAGTCCACCTGGCGATTCTTTAATATTTGGTTCAAGTTTATATTCGCTATGGTTATATTTTTTATGACGATTTTTTTGTTCTAATAGTTTGCTCTCAAAAAATTTTTTTGCTGTCCAGATTTTTTTTGGAGATGTGATCTTAAGCATTTCATTGAAAAGTTTTTCATTTCCAATAATTAATCGTGACTCCATGATATTTGTCATTATTGTTATATCTTTTTTGGCTTGATTTCGACATTCTTTTAGCGTTCTTACGCTATGACCCACTTCTAAACCGAAATCCCATAAGAATGCTACAAATGCTTCCAATTCCTTTTTATATTCATTTTTTAATCTGGATTTTTTCAATATCATCAAGTCTATATCGGATCCAAGTGATAATTCTGCTCGTCCATATCCACCGACTGCTATTAAACTTAATTCATCGCTATGTATATAATCTCTCCAGGCAAACATTAATAGTTGATCAATTAACCATGTTTGCTGTTTAACAAGAAATTCAATATTTTCTCCAGGTATAAAGTTTGATGTTAAATATTCGTACCCGTTATTCAAAGCTTCTTTAAATATTGATAAAGGGTTACTTGATTTTTTAAGTTTCTCTGAAAAGACTTTTTTATCAAACAGAAGTTTATCGGTAATTATATTTTCCATGGGCTAGTTAGAAACTTTCATCTGGCCTTTTGGTTAAAACCTCAAAGCTATTTTTAGTTACAAGCACAGTATGCTCCCACTGAGCTGATATTTTTTTATCCTTTGTTTCAACAGTCCAATTATCATTTAGTAATTCAACAAAACGCTCACCCAGATTAATCATCGGCTCAATAGTGAAAGTCATTCCCTCTGCCAACTCCATACCCGTATTTGGTTTTCCGTAGTGAAGGATTTGTGGTTCTTCGTGAAAAATTTTACCAATTCCATGACCACAGTATTCACGAACAACGGAATATCCATTTGCCTCTGCAATTTTCTGTATTGTGTAGCCTATATCACCCAATCGTGTACCTGGGCGAACTATTAGAATTGCCTCTTTCATGCATTCGTATGTAATTTCAACAAGCTTTTTAGTTTCTTTTTTTGGATGCCCAATAAAAAAAGTCTTACTTGTATCACCATGATAGCCATCTTTAATTACAGTAATATCAATATTTATAATATCGCCATCATTTAGTTTTTCTTTATAGTTTGGAATCCCGTGACAAACAACATGATTGACGGAGGTGCATATAGATTTAGGAAATCCGTGATAGTTCAGTGGTGCAGGGATAGCGTTTTGCTTATTTACAATGTATTCGTGGCAGATCTTATTCAATTCGCCAGTTTTTTGTCCAGCAAATACCATTGGCTCAATCATTTCAAGAACATCAGCAGCTAGCTGGCTAGCAATCCTCATTTTTTCAATTTCATATGGTGTTTTTATGGTTACAGGCATAATAAATTTATTAGTTTTATGGCGTTTTCTCGTCAAGTATTTGTTGTAATGCTTATTCTATGGTATAAAGCGCCCGCACTTTTCGCAAATTAACATTAAAACGTCACACGCACGCTTTAACCATATATGGGGTGCCTTAATTAGGTTGGTATATGGGGAGTGCGGAGGCTTAACCCTAAATAGGAGATATTAACATGTCAAAGGTCAGCATGCGTGAAATGCTGGAGGCCGGTGTTCATTTTGGACATCAAACGCGATACTGGAACCCTGGTATGGAGCAGTATTTATTCGGTCAGCGCAACAAAATCCATATAATAAATCTCGAAAAAACACTACCATTATTCAATGAAGCAGTAAATTTCATTGGCAAATTAGCATCAAAAAAAGCAACAATTTTATTTGTTGGCACTAAGCGTTCCGCTCAATCAATCATCGCTGAGGAAGCAATAAGATGTGATATGCCTTATGTTAACCGTCGATGGCTTGGGGGTTTATTGACTAATTTTAAAACTGTTCGTGGCTCAATAAATCGATTGAAAGATATCGAGAAAATGCAGACTGATGGAAGTTTTGAAGGAATAAATAAAAAAGAGCAGTTGATGTATGCACGAGAGTTAGAAAAATTAGAAGCGAATCTATCTGGTATTAAGAATATGAAGGGAATACCAGATGCATTATTTGTTATTGATGTAGGGTATGAAAATATAGCTGTTAAGGAAGCGGTCAAATTAGGAATACCAATAATTGGAGTGGTTGACAGTAATAATAGCCCCGAAAATGTTGATTATGTAATACCAGGAAATGATGACGCTATTAGATCAATTTCACTTTATGCAAAAGGTATGTCTGATGCAATAATTGAAGGTCGCGGTTCAGTTTCATACATTGAGGAGTCTAAAGACAAAGATGAATTAGTTGAAATTGATGAAACCGGAGAACCAGTAGTTACAAGAAAAGGAGAGAAAGTAAAAGTTGTAACAAAGAAAGCTAAAAAGAAAACTATTAAAACGCCTATGCCGCCTGTTGCAGCAATAGATGAAGTAATAGATACATCTGAGGCATCACAACAAGATACTTCTTCAGTTGATTCTGTAGCTAAAAAGAAAGTAGCTAAAAAGAAAGTAGCTAAAAAGAAAGTAGCTAAAAAGAAAGTAGCTAAAAAGAAAGT
>CAJWRJ010000016.1 GCA_913046215.1 uncultured Legionellales bacterium
TGCTTCTTCTTTTGGTGCTTCTTCTTTTGGTGCTTCTTCTTTTGGTGCTTCTTCTGAAGAACCTGGGATTTTTATACCAAGCTTATCAAGTAATTTTTGTTTTGTAGTCTCTTTGAACAGAGCTTTGATCATAGATTCAATATCAGGCAGACATACTTTGTTAACAACTTTTCCTCTGCATTTAATTAAAATATCATAACCACCGATATTATAACGTTCATCGCCTTTTGTTGCGGTTGAGTGATCAACAATAACATTCATATTATACTTCCATGTTTCATCATTAAGATTAATTAACATTCCCTTTCCATTTACTTTAAATCCCGAAGCAGTTAACAACAAATCATCGTTATCAATAATTCCATTATTAATATTTAATGTTGCAGTCAAGGATTTAAATTGTGTGTCTCCTGATGTTTTTATCTCACCGAATCGTTTAGATTCATACATCACTTCTATTTGCTTCAGTGTGCTTGCAATATCAACCCCCTTTAAAAGACCATCATTAAAAATAATATCGCCCTTACCTGATAATGTGCTTCTTAATTCATTAATATCTTGTCCTTTACTGCCTAGAGATAAATCTATATTCGCAATACCTAAAAGATCGGCTTTGCCCATCAAATCATTTAATAACGGTTCTGTTTCAATACCATCGAGTTTTGATTGAATGTCTAGTTTTGGCATTTCACCATTAACATCGAGCGTGATCTCACCAGCATAATTACCTCCATATAGCTTTGCTGAAACCGGACTTAATTTTATAAGGCCTTTCTCAGCATTCATGCTGAGCGTGATATCTGAAAGTGTTGCCTTGGAGATAACTAATTGTCCGATAGCTAAATCGCCTTTTATATTGAGAGCCTGTAGCTCTTTTGTTGGCATAGTAGTGGCAGCCCCTATTGCCACTGTTTCTGGAGTTACTGGTTTTGACTTACCCTCTTTTGGTAAGTACCAATCAACGTTAATATCATCAATACCCAGACCAAATTCTATTGCTAGGGGATCAAAGTTCTTTATTGAAATATCTCCCTGTAATTTTGTTTTATCCAATTCCATATTTATTTTCTTTGTGAAAAAGGTTGTTGTGCTACCTACAAAATTAGTTTTAACAGCAACTCGTTTTAAAGCATCTTTGTTTGCAATATTTACAGGTTTCTTATTGAGTGTTTTTAATAATGCTTGTAGATCAAATGGGGCGATAGAAATCTGACCTTTATATTCAGGATTTCCTTTGAATGAGATAACATCTAAATTACCAGCTACGTCGAGACCAAGCCCACTAACTTGTAGTGAAGTCAGACTCAAAGAATCTTTCTTAAGATTAATTACGGAATTTGAATTGATTTTTAACTGCACTGGGGAGTTTGGTATATTCTTTCCTGAAAAAACTGCATTTAAAGAAATTGGTTCTAAATTAATAACGCTAGCATTACCACTTATTTTGGTATTGATGTTGAATGATTTTAAAACCTCTGCAACATCACTTTGTCCAAATGCGGTCAATAATGATTTAGGTTTCTTACTTATAATCTCGATATTACCCTGCATGCTGCCACTACGCTTTTGAATATTTTTACCTTTTAATTCACCACTAACACTAATACCTAAAGCATCAATTGATAAATTCGAGATATTTGCAACACCTGCTTTTGGGTCAATATCAAATACTGTCTCAACATTGAATGAGCCTGGTACTGCGGACAATTGTTTGGCAAGTCGATTGGTTTCTTTTTTTTCTTTTCCAGAGAACTGTAGTGCAACTTTAAGCAGTGAGGGAAGATCCGAACCAGTTGCCTTGAGATTCCCTTTAGCAGTTGGAGTGCCAGATTTTAGACTACGCACGTATGCTTCTAGATTTATTTTATTACCGAAAGCATTTAATACTAATTCTTTAATATTCAGATCCTGGTCTTTTGAATTTACACTGAGCAGTAAACTTAAATTAAATTTTTTATCAGGTAGTTTGTTTAACTCGCTTGCAAGCGGTTCTATTTCGGCAATTTTAAAAAGTCGAGGTAGGTCTTTGCCAACTATAGAAAGCTGAGAAGTAAATTTTGGAAAACCCGAGAATAAATTAATAATCTCTGCCTCCCCCTTAATATTGCTATCAAATGCGACTAAATCTAACGAGTCAATCTTTGTAATATCTTCATCAAAATTAATTTTAATAGCAGAAGTTAACTTCAGCCGAGTTTTACCGCCGGGTATTTCCTTACCGCTGACATCCGCCTCTAGTAATATTGGTTTTAGTATTAAAATATCACCCTTTTTCTCATAAGAGAGCGTGCCTTCAAACTGAATATCTGAGGAAACCGCAGGTTTTGTAGCACTAATCTTTGATGAGGCAGTAATATCAATCGGCTCACCTAACTTTAATTCACCAGTATTTAGATTTGTTTTTGTAATGTTATATTGAACGCCTTGTTGCAAATCATTCCATTTTATTGATCCATTTTTTATATCAATTCCGCCCAGTATTAATGCTGCAAAGGGTAAATTCTGATTTGCATTTTGTTTTTTTTCTTTTGAGTTAACTAAATCATCCCAGTTATTTTCTCCCTTGGCATTCGTAATTAAATTTAATTTCACTCCATGTAAAATTAATGTATCCATTTCTAGTTCTTTTCTTAATAGAGGCAATAGCTTTGCACGAGCTTTAAATGTTTTTGCCTCTAGAAATAGGGTGCTATCAAAACTATTGGTATTGCTAAGTTGCACGCCCTCAATATTGATCCCTAACCAAGGGTAAAGTGTGAGATTAATATCGCCATTAATGCTTAGATTGCGGCCGGTTTCCTCTTTGACTTTAGAGGCAATTGTATCTTTATAATTATTTGGATCGAAATTGACTAATGTTATTGCAATAACACTTACTGAAATAACTAATATAACTAAAAGGCTGACAACTAACTTTATTAGTAGCTTCATCTAATTTTACTCAGATTGTTTATACTTGCTTTTTAAGACGTGTAATTTGCTTTTTAACCTGGGTAGGAGAAGTCCCACCAATATGATCTCTCGCGGAAACAGACCCCTCGAGGGTTAAAATGTCAAAGACGTCAGCCTCAATAAGGTTAGAAAATTTTTCTAACTCAGATAATGACATATCGTCTTTTTTCAAAGTTTTATTATTTTCAATTAAATACTGTACTACTTTACCGACTACTTCATGCGCATCTCGAAATGGTAGCCCCTTAGCCACTAAATAATCTGCAAGGTCAGTTGCTGTTGAAAAGCCCGCCTGTGCTGCTTCATACATGGCTTTTTGATTAACACTAATAGCCGAAATCAAGCCGGTATAAGCAATCAAACATGATTTAACTATATCGACTGCATTGAATAAATTTTCTTTATCCTCTTGGTTATCACGGTTATAGGCAAGCGGTTGTGATTTCATTAAAGTTAATAGTGCCATGAGATCTCCATATACACGCCCCGTTTTCCCTCTCACAAGTTCAGGAATATCCGGATTTTTCTTTTGCGGCATAATCGAAGAACCAGTGCACCATGCATCATCCAGATCAATGAAATGATTACGCTGCGACATCCAAAATACAATCTCCTCAGAAAAGCGAGATAAATGCATCATAATTAAACTACCAGATGCTAAAAATTCGACTGCGAAATCTCGGTCACTTACTGCATCCAATGAATTTTGTGTCACCTCATCGAACCCTAGAATCTTAGCAACATAATTCCTGTCAATTGGGAACGTAGTGCCTGCTAGTGCTGCTGACCCCAAGGGAAGCACGTTTATTCTTTTTCGACAATCCTGCAAACGTGAACGATCTCTTAATAACATTTCAACCCAAGCTAAAAGATGATGTCCAAAAGTAACGGGTTGTGCAGACTGCATGTGAGTCATTCCCGGCATAATGGTCCCGTGATGCTCTTCCGCAAGATTAAGCAAAGCGTTTATAACTTCATTTATTTTGAGTGTAATCTCATCCACCTCATCCCTTAGATAAAGTCGAATATCTGTAGCAACCTGATCATTTCTTGAACGAGCTGTGTGTAATTTTTTACCTATATCGCCGATACGATCAACAAGAGCACTTTCAATATTCATATGAACATCTTCGAGAGCTGTGGACCAAACAAATCGATCGGATTGAATTTCTTTCTCGATCTCTTTTAGCGCATTAACAATCTCACTAGATTCTTTTTTAGATATTACTTTTATTTTTTCCAGCATCTGAGCATGAGCAATGGATCCCATAATGTCATAGTGAGCCAAACGCTGATCATAAGATACTGATTCAGTGAATTGCTCAACAAAACTATCGGTTGGACCTGAAAACCGGCCGCCCCAGGGTTTTTTTGTATTTTTTGAAGTCATATGATTTATGTATTTTTTAAATTATAGCAGTATAACCTAAGCTGAATTCACCGCATTCGTGATTTCGTGCGCGGCCGCAAGAAGCGCTAGACGGCCAATTACGCCATAGGTATAAAACCGATTTTGATGAGAATCTGCCCCAAGATTTGGATCTGGGGTATTACAACAATCTAAAAATGCTAATGGCTCAAAGCGCATCCCTGGCGTATTTAAGTTTTGGCTCGCAGTCCGCATTCCGTGCACACGGTAAAACCCGCCTACAACATGATGATCCATCATATAGACCACTGGCTCGGCAACTGTTTCCTCATCTCCCCATGTTTCATGGGTATACACTCCTTCCTGAATAATAACTTGGCTGACTTTCTGCCCCTGCTTAGTAGTGGCCATTCGTGTTCTCTCCTTTCGATTTAACTCGGAAATCTCCGCTTGGCTTCGTATTGACATCACACCCATACCATAAGTTCCCGCATCTGCTTTCACCATGACAAATGGATCACCTTCAACACTATATTCGTCATACTTAACTTTTATTTGATCAAGTAATGCTTTTACATTAGTTGATAGGCAATCAACGCCTTCGTGTTTCATAAAATCAACTTTGCCGCAATTACGAAACATTGGATCAATAAACCATGGATCAATATCTACTAATTCTGCAAATTCTTTGGCAACCCTTTGATAGAAATTAAAATGACTGGATTTAAGACGAGACGACCAACCCAAGCTTGTGGGGGGAGTTATTTTTTGTTCAATATCTTTCAAAATCTCAGGCATGCCACTTGAGAGATCATTATTGAGCAATATAAGATCTGGATTAAAATTATCTACCAAGAGACGATTTTGATCTCGGTAAATTGGTTCAAGCAAAATAATTTTTGATGATTCCAACTCAATCCTTGTTGCTGTTGTAATCTCTTCCATGAAAGTACCAATACGAACCTCAAACCCCGCTTTTTGTATTATTGATTGAAGTGCAGCTATGTTTTCCAGATAAAATAAATTACGCGTATGACTTTCAGAAATAATTAAAATTTTATCGATTGGTAGTTGAATGTGTTCAACTGCCATCTGTGTAGCATGAATACATAGCGATTCAAATGATGAATTGAGATTATTAAAACCTGATGGGAATAGATTAGTATCAACTGGAGCTATTTTATAACCTGAGTTACGTATATCAACAGACGCATAAAAAGGAACCCGTACCTTCGGCCAAACACTTCTAAACCAAGATTCAATCTTCGTTTGATTATTTAGTATAATACGTTCTAAATTTTGTAGTGGCCCAGTCAATGCCGTAGTCAAATTTGGTACGACTACATTTTTGTTTGTTGTCATTTTTTTAATTTAAATCACCCCATAATTGTTGCGCGAGACTAACACCACAAACTACAGCGGTTTCTGCTCTCAATATCCTTGGTCCAACGTTAACAGGCACAAAATTATTATCCATCGCTTTTTGAAATTCAAAATCACTAAAACCACCTTCTGAACCAACCATCAATATTAATTTTCTTTCCTTGATTTCAATGTCTGACATTGATTTTTCAGCGCCTGGATACAGTAAAATTTTTGTCACCTCATCGTGAGATTCGATTGCCTCATCAAATGCCACTGGGCTCTCGATTTTAGTTAATAACCCGCGTCCAGATTGCTCAGTTGCCCCAACAATAATCTTTTTCCAGTGTGTTAATTTATTTGTCTCTCGGTCTCCTACCAACTTTACATTACTATATTCAGAGATAATAGGTGTTATATTCTTAACGCCAAGCTCAACAGCTTTCTGTATTGAAAAGTCCATGTGCTGACCCTTTGAAACTGCCAGACATAGAGTAATATCAAGCGGTGATTCGCCGAGACACTCCTCCTGTTCCTCCACTTTAACGTGAACAGCTCTTTTTTCAGTTTCAACAATATGTGCATTAAACTGAAGCCCAGAATTGTCAAATAATTTGACTTGATCCCCAACACGTAATCGAAGCACATGGAGTATATGATGAGCTTTATCAGACGAGAGAGAAGTAATTTCTCCGGAATAAATTTTTTCCTCAATATAAACTCTAGGTACACGCATAGCTAATTAAACCATTTTAATAATATGATAAAATTCTAATTTATTTAATAAAAAATGTAATCGACTTTCTGTGGATTCTTCAATTATTATACTTAAACTTACTTAAAAAAATTAATAAAACATAAATAAAAAATCATGATAAAGAACTTAAAATCATATCTGGATAATATCTTTCAGGAAGCTCAAAATGAAAATACATCACATCAAAATAAAATAGAACTAGCTACAGCTGTTCTAATGATTGAAATTAGTTTAGCTGATGAAAATACTGGCCCTGAAGAATATGAAATCATAAAAAAAATATTATTAGAAAAATTTAATCTTGATAAAAAAAATATAGATGAACTCATATCGCTGGCTAGAGATGAAGTCGACCACATAGTGTCCTTACATGAATTTGCAGAAATAATAAATAATCATCTTTCAGCAAAGGAAAAATCTGAAATTATTGAGTATCTCTGGCGTGTTGCTTATGCTGATGCCTATATTCATAAATATGAAGAATATTACATCAGAAAAATTGCAGATTTATTACATGTCTCCCACTCTGATTACATTAAGACAAAATTAAAAGCCGAAAAATAATCTAGGCGGTCTGTCTTTCATCTAATCCGAGATTTTTCCAGATAAGATTGCTTGCAGCAGACCGATTCATGGTAAAGAAATGAAGTCCTGGTGTACCGTTACTAAGTAGTTGATCGCATAGCTCGGTTACCACATCAACTCCAAATTTGAAGATAGCATCACGATCATCTCCAAAATCATATAATTGCTTCAATATCCATCGTGGTATTTCCGCACCACATCCTTCGGAAAATCTAACTAATTGCGTGCAATTAGTGATTGGCATTATTCCCGCAACAATAGGCACATTAATATTAAGTTTCTCACAACACTCAACAAAACGGTAATAAGAGAATGGATTATAAAAATATTGTGTGATAGCACTATTAGCACCTGAATCAATTTTTCTTTTAAAATTCTCAATATCCACTGCGGCACTTTTTGCTTGTGGATGGAACTCAGGATAAGCAGCAACCTCAATATGAAAATGATCACCTGTTTCTTTTCTTATAAATTCAACAAGTTCATTAGCATGTTGAAACTGGCCATAACCAACCGTTCCAGAGGGCAAATCTCCGCGAAGAACTACGATGCGCGTAATATCATGATCGATATATTTTTGCAGCATTGACCTGATGTCATTATCCCAATTACCGACACAAGAAATATGTGGGACACATTCGATTCCTGTTTTATTACGGATATCCATGACTGTCTCAAAAGTCATATTCCGTGTACTTCCGCCAGCCCCATAAGTTACAGAAAAAAAATCGGGATTCAATTCTGCTAATTCAAGCTGCGTGCTTTGCAAACTAGCTATTGAATCTGGTGTTTTTGGTGAGTAACACTCAAAACTAAATTTTGGCCTATACTGTTTTTGTGATTGCATTAGCCCTAATACCTGTAATGATCTGACTTATACGGTCCCTCAATCTCGACATTAATGTATTCGGCTTGCTCCTTAGTTAAAGCTGTTAGTTTCGCTCCAATCCTATCAAGATGTAATCGCGCTACTTTTTCATCAAGATGTTTAGGTAAGACATAAACATCATTTTCGTATTTTTCACCCTCAGTAAACAACTCAATTTGTGCGAGAACTTGATTAGTAAATGAATTTGACATGACAAAGCTTGGGTGACCAGTTGCACAACCTAAATTAACTAAACGCCCTTTTGCCAAAAGTATAATACGCTTTCCATCGGGAAAAATAACGTGATCAACTTGAGGTTTAATTTCCTCCCAATCATATTTTTCTAAACTTGCAACATCAATCTCATTATCAAAATGACCAATATTACAAACAATTGCTTGATCTTTCATACCGAGCATGTGCTCATGGCGAATGATATTAAAATTACCAGTTGCAGTTACAAATATATCTACTTTATCTATAACATCTTCTAATGTAACAATTCGGAATCCTTCCATTGAAGCCTGCAAGGCACAAATCGGGTCAATTTCAGTTACCCAAACAGTTGCACCTAGACCACGTAATGATTGTGCACTTCCCTTCCCAACATCACCATAGCCCAGAACTAATGCTACTTTTCCGGCAACCATAACGTCAGTTGCACGTTTTATACCATCTACTAATGATTCCCTGCAGCCATATAAATTATCAAATTTCGATTTAGTTACGGAATCGTTAACGTTAATTGCAGAAAATGATAACTCCCCTTTTTTCTTCATTTGATATAAACGTTGGACTCCGGTTGTTGTTTCTTCCGTGACGCCTTTAATTGAAGACAACGTACGAGAATAAAAGTCCTTATCCTTCGCTAATCTCTTCTTTATTGATGCAAACAGGTATATTTCTTCTTCAGATTCAGGATTTTCAATGACCGATGGGTCTTTTTCTGCTTTAGAACCCAGCACTAGTAGTAGAGTGGCATCGCCTCCATCATCTAAAATCATATTTGGTGAACCGCCATCGGACCAGGTCATAATCTGATGTGTATAATCCCAATACTCCTCAAGTGTCTCGCCTTTATATGCGAATACAGGTATGCCTTGCTCAGCAATTGCGGCTGCAGCATGATCTTGAGTTGAGAAAATATTACATGATACCCAGCGAACTTCCGCACCCAATGCACACAAGGTTTCGATCAAAACAGCTGTTTGAATCGTCATATGAATTGAGCCCGCGATTCTTGCACCCTTTAGAGGTTTTTTATCTGCGTACTCTTTTCGAATTGCCATAAGCCCTGGCATCTCGGTTTCTGCAATTCGAATTTCTTTGTGCCCCCAATCAGCTAGAGTGATATCGGCGACATGATAGTCAGATGAAACTGGTGTTGCTGCTACGCTCATATTGTTTCTCCTTATAAACAAAATAAGCGAGCGCCGTTGGAATAGTTTTGTCTTTATCTGAGCCTAGCGGATAATATCCGTCGCAACGCTCCTCAGAAAGACTTTTTATAACTTTACAGCAGAGGAGTATAATCCTCTCTATATTAAGTTTCAAAGAATTACATCAATTGCTGCTTCAAAACCTGGGCTTTATCTGTCCTCTCCCAGGGCAAATCAATATCTGATCGGCCAAAGTGCCCATAAGCCGCTGTTTTTTGGTAAATTGGTCTCAACAAATCGAGCATTTTAATAATGCCTTTTGGTCTAAGATCAAAATTCTTGCGAATCGCAATAATTAACTTTTCATGATCAACGGTGCTCGTACCAAATGTTTCAATATTAATGGATGTCGGTTCGGCAACACCAATCGCATATGACACTTGTATTTCGCATCGCTTAGCAAGCCCAGCAGCAACAACATTCTTGGCTACATAGCGAGCCGCATAAGCAGCTGATCGATCAACTTTTGAGGGATCTTTTCCAGAAAAAGCACCGCCTCCATGCCTCGACATTCCACCATAAGTATCAACAATAATTTTTCGTCCTGTTAAACCACAATCACCAACAGGTCCGCCTATGACAAATCTTCCAGTCGGGTTTACTAAAAAACGCGTTTCATTATTAATCATATTTTCAGGAAGAACAGGTTTAATAATTTCATTGATAACTGCTTTTTCTATTTCTTCATGTTCAATCTCTGGATCATGTTGGGTAGATAAAACTATTGTATCAATCGAAACTGGAGTTTCATTTTCATAGACAACTGTTACTTGCGATTTAGCGTCTGGTCTTAACCATTCAAGCGCACCACTCTTTCTAATATCAGCTTGTTTTTTGACAAGCAAATGTGCATAGGTAATTGGACATGGCATCAAAACATCTGTCTCATCACAAGCATAGCCGAACATCAAACCCTGATCCCCTGCGCCTTGATCTAGATCCATTCCCTGGCCTTCATTAACACCCTGTGCAATATCAGGTGATTGTTTGTCAATTGATATTAGTACCTCACAATTATCTGAATCGAAACCTATTTCGTCTGATGTGTAACCAATTTCACGAATCGTATCGCGAGCAACTGTTTCATAATCAATATTTGCTGATGTTGTAATCTCACCAGATAACACTACCATCCCAGTATTAATCATAGTTTCACAAGCAATGCGTGCAGACGGGTCTTCATTGAAGATTGCATCAACAATTGAATCAGAAATTTGGTCGGCCACCTTATCTGGATGCCCTTCAGAGACAGATTCTGAAGTAAATAAACTTGTCTTAGCCATACTCTCTTTTTTAAGTTTTTATCGTTATAGGAAGTTTATCCTTAATAGAAAAATATCTCACGAACTAAAAAGCCATTTTAAAAAAAATAAAATTCTTACATTAATTTTAATATTAGGTAGTATTAATTTATGGTTTTAAAAGAAACTCCTACATGCAACTTTGATGAAAAAGCATTTGATTTTAAATTAATTGGAACCGATGAGAAAATATGGACATTGACTGATTGCGCCGGAACCAACGGCACTTTGATAATGTTTATTTGCAACCATTGTCCATACGTCAAAGCAATTCAATCAAAATTAGTAGAAGATGCCCGTAAATTACTAGAAGTTGGTATAAAAAGTGTAGCAATCATGTCGAATGATCCTCAAGATTACCCAGAAGATTCTTTTGAAAATATGAAAAAAATATCCGAAAAATATAACTATCCCTTCCCGTACCTATTCGATGAAACACAAGAAGTTGCCAAGACTTATGATGCGGTTTGCACACCTGATTTTTTTGGCTACAACAAATCTCTTGAATTACAATATAGAGGTCGTTTCGACGAAACCGGCATGACTCCATCAAAAAACAAATCGAACCATGATTTATTAGAAGCGATGATAATGGTCGCCAAAACATCAAAAGGCCCTCAAAAACAAATTCCCAGTATGGGTTGTTCCATTAAATGGAAAATATAATTGTCTAGAAACTTGCTGCAATCCTATAGGTAAGGGACAATATCAAGATAGATTTATGTAATCTGGTCGTCTGCATCAACAAGTTTTATAAGATTTTTTATGCCAATAAGGTAATCATCTTGATTATTTTGGTCATAATCTCACCAAACTTACTGCATCGCCGATTGGCTTTGATTTTAATGGCTATTTTACCTAAAAAAGGGGAAAAACATGCTGGAAAAGCATAATTTAGCAAATGCAATTCGTGCCTTAAGCATGGATGCGGTGCAACGTGCCAATTCAGGTCATCCAGGGGCGCCAATGGGTATGGCAGATATTGCGGAAGTGCTTTGGAATGATTTTTTAAAACATAACCCTAATAATCCAAATTGGGATAACCGTGATCGCTTTGTTATGTCAAACGGTCATGGCTCTATGCTCATTTATGCCTTACTTCATCTGAGTGGTTATGATTTGCCGATGGAGGAGATCAAAAACTTTAGACAGTTACACTCGAAGACACCTGGTCATCCAGAGTATGGTTATGCGCCTGGTATAGAAACGACAACAGGACCGCTTGGTCAGGGGCTAGCAAATGCAGTAGGTATGGCACTAGCTGAATCTGTACTTTCTGCAAAATTTAATAGGGATGACCTCGATATTATTAACCACCATACCTATGTCACCGTTGGTGATGGCTGTTTAATGGAGGGCGTTTCCCATGAGTCGTGTTCATTGGCGGGAACGCTTGGTTTAGGTAAATTAGTTGCGATTTACGATAGCAATCAAATCTCGATAGATGGTGATGTTGCTGGTTGGTTTACCGAGGACATTCCAAAACGGTTTGAATCATATGGTTGGCATGTTGTTCGTGATATTGATGGACATAATCCAAAAGAAATCAAAAGGGCACTAGAAAGCGCGATTAAGAATACATCGCAACCTAGCATTCTTTGTTGTAATACTGTAATTGGCTGGGGATCTCCAAATAAAGCAGGCAAAGAATCAAGTCATGGTGCTCCGCTCGGTGATGAAGAAATTCAACTTACAAGAAAAGAACTTGGCTGGGAGCATGAGCCCTTCGATATACCTGATGAATATTATGCTGCATGGGATGCAAAACCAAATGGTGAGAAATTGGAAAGTGCGTGGCAAAAAAAACTTTTATCGTATGAAAAAAAATATCCTGAACTGGCTGCTGAGTACAAACGTAGAATGCAAAATGAATTTCCCTCTAATTGGTCTGATGTCGTTGATAGATATTTAAATTCAACAGTAGAAAAAGCTGAATCACTAGCCACACGAAAAGCATCACAAAATGCAATTGAAGCCTATGCGAAACATCTGCCCGAAATGATTGGTGGATCTGCTGATCTTACTGGATCTAATTTAACAAATTGGTCGGGTTCAATCATGATTGATAGAAAAAATAAAGATGGTAATTATATATCATATGGTGTGCGTGAATTCGCAATGGCTGCAATTAATAATGGAATTTCTCTGCATAAAGGATTCATTCCGTATTCTGGTACTTTTCTCATGTTTTCTGAATACGCTAGAAATGCACTGCGTATGGCAGCACTAATGAAAATTCAAAATATTTTCGTATTTACACATGACTCTATCGGCCTAGGTGAGGATGGGCCAACACATCAAGCGGTGGAACAAGCCTCAACATTAAGATTAATGCCTAATATGTCATTATGGAGACCTTGTGATGCAGTGGAGTCAGCGATAGCTTGGCAAGCAGCAATTGAACGTGATAATGGCCCAACAAGCTTATTGCTTTCGAGACAAAATCTAGCGCATCTAAAAAGAACAGAATCACAACTTCAAAATATAAAACGTGGTGGATATACACTAATCGAGGGAAGCCAAAAACCTGAAGCTATTATTATAGCGACGGGTTCAGAAGTTGAAATGGCTCTTAACGTAGCCACAAGATTAAATGCAAATAATAAAAATATTAGAGTTGTTTCTATGCCAAGTGCTGATGTCTTTGATGCTCAGGAGGAGGGTTATAAAGAAACTGTCCTGCCTTTTTCTTGTCGAAATCGTATTGCAATAGAAGCTGGGGTAACAGATTACTGGAAAAAGTATACCGGCTTAGATGGTTTGGCTTTAGGTGTAGATACTTTTGGAGAATCAGCCCCAGCTAAAAAAGTATTTGAACATTTTGGATTGACAGAAAACAGTCTCGAGAAAACAATTATTAATTTTTTAGAGCAAAAGAAAAAATAACTTTAAAATGGAGTCGTAATAATGGCAATAAAGGTAGGTATAAATGGCTATGGGCGAATTGGAAGAAATATCTTACGCGCTCTTTATGAATCAAAACGAAACAAAGAAATCGAAATTGTCGCAATAAATGATTTGGGCGATGCAAATACAAATGCACATCTAACTCAATACGATACTGCACATGGAAAGTTTCCGGGCAGTGTCGCTGTTGAAAATGACAATATGCTTGTGAATGGCGATAAAATACGTGTTTTGTCTGAGAGAGATCCCTCAAAGTTGCCATGGAAAGAGCTTGGCGTTGATGTCGTACATGAATCAACGGGCTTTTTTACTAGCAAAGCAAAAGCAAAGGCTCATATTAATGGAGGAGCAAAGAAAGTTATTATTTCTGCCCCTGGCGGAAATGATGTTGATGCAACGGTTGTATATGGTGTCAACGATGATGTTCTTCTTCCTGCACATACAGTAATTTCAAATGCCTCGTGCACAACAAATTGTTTGGCCCCTGTGGCAAAAGTTCTACATGAAAATATCGGAATGCTAGCCGGTATTATGACAACTGTGCACGCCTATACAAACGATCAGGTTTTGACTGACGTTTATCACACAGATTTGCGCCGCGCACGCTCAGCAACCATGTCGATGATTCCTACCAAAACAGGTGCGGCAGCTGCAGTAGGTTTGGTTTTACCTGAACTAAATGGTCTGCTAGATGGATACGCTGTTCGTGTTCCAACGATTAATGTCTCTATGGTGGATTTAAGTTTTTCCGCCGCAAGGGAAACAACTGTAGATGAAATAAATTCTTTAATGAGAGAAGCATCAGAGGGGTCGCTTAATGGCGTGCTTGTTTATAATGATGCGCCTTTGGTTTCTATTGACTTTAATCATAACCCAGCATCATCCGTATATGACGCAGAATTAACAAAAGTTATTAATGGTAGTCTGGTTAAAGTTGTAGCTTGGTATGATAATGAGTGGGGGTTTTCAAATCGTATGCTCGATACAACAGTTGCATTAATGAATGCTAAATAAAAGATAAATCTGATGTCAATACTAGTTAAAATCGCTGACCTAGATCTATCAAACAAAATAGTGCTTGTTAGAGAAGATTATAATGTTCCGTTGGAGAACGGTGAAATTTCTGATAACACAAGAATAACGGCAACACTCCCCACATTAAAGCAAATCCAAGAAGCAGGCGCTAAAATTATTATCGTCTCCCATTTGGGGCGCCCTGAGGAGGGTAAATATGATGAAAAATTTTCCCTTGCGCCGGTTGCTAAAGCCTTAAGTAAAAATCTTGAAATGGAAGTACCTCTCATAAAAGATTGGGTAAGTGGTATAGATATGTCTGACAAAGAAATTGTACTTTGTGAAAATGTCAGATTTGAAATTGGCGAAATATCAAATAATGATGATCTTTCAAGAAAGATGGCACAGCTTTGTCAGGTTTACGTCAATGATGCTTTCGCAACGTCACACCGAGCACAATCCTCTACTCATGGTGTTGCGAAATATGCGGCTGTCTCCGCAGCTGGTCCTCTTCTTATAAAAGAATTAAAAGCATTAACCCGAGCACTAAGAGATCCCGAAAAACCAATAATTGCGGTAATTGGTGGCGCTAAAGTTTCCACAAAATTAACTGTTTTAGAAGTGCTTTATAAAAAAATTGACAAGCTAATCCTAGGTGGAGGAATAGCAAATACTTTTCTAAAAGCTGCTGGATATGAAATCGGTAAGTCTCTTTTTGAAAAAGACTTAGTAAAAACCGCTGAAAAAATTATCAAAGAAGCTGAAAAAAATAATTGTGATATTCCGCTTCCTATAGATGTCGTAACTGGTGAAAGTTTTGATAATAATACAATTGCTAAAATAAAATCTTTAGATGAAATTCAAAAAAACGATATGATCATGGATGTTGGTCCTAAAACAACAAAGAAATTAAATGAAATAATTACCGAAGCTAAAACTATTGTATGGAATGGTCCTTTAGGTGTTTTTGAATTTGAGCAATTTGCTCAAGGAACAAAAAATCTGGCAGAAGCTATTGCTACGAGTAATGCTTATTCAATTGCTGGCGGGGGTGATACAATTGCAGCTGTATCAAAATTCAAGGTTGAAAAAAATATTTCATACATATCGACTGGTGGAGGTGCATTTCTTGAATTTCTAGAGGGAAAGAAACTCCCTGCAATAGATATACTTGAAGAGGCTGCCCGTGCTTGGATAGCGATGGAAAAAGGTAGAGAGCTGTAACTAATACTAGTTTTTTAACTGAAAAATAATATCTAAAAATCATACTTAGGGTAATTATATTATAATGAGAAGAACAAAAATTATTGCCACATTAGGTCCAGCAACAGATAAACCGGATATATTAGAAAAGTTAATTAATGCTGGCGTTGATGTATTTCGCCTCAACTACTCTCATCAAACACATGAACATCATGAAAACAGAATGAAGGAAATTCGCCGCCTTTCATCAAAACATAAACATGCTGTGGCTATAATTGCTGATTTGCAAGGACCAAAAATTAGAATAGAAAATTTTAAAAATGGAGAAATAGAATTAGTAGAAGGTGAAAATTTTAAAATTGACACGACTCTATCAAAAAATGATGGGGATCAATCACGAGTAGGAACAAGTTATAAAAAATTACCGGATGATATAAAAGTAAAAGATACTCTAATGATTGATGACGGAAGAATTGTTTTGAATGTTTTATCAAAAAATAAAAATGTTATTGATTGTAAGGTTATAACGGGTGGCACACTAAGTAATGGCAAGGGAATCAATATCCAAGGTGGTGGATTATCTGCTAAATCTATAACAGAAAAAGATATTGAGGATATGCAACATGCCGCTAAAATTAAAGTTGATTATATAGCAATATCCTTCCCCAGAAATGGAAGTGACATAAAAAAAGCTCGCAAAATGATGAAGGATTGTAATTGCAATGCACATGTAATTGCGAAGATAGAACGTGCTGATGCTCTTATTAATATTGATGAAATCATTGAAGAATCTGATGCAATTATGATTGCACGTGGTGATTTAGGTGTAGAAATTGGCGATGCGGCACTGCCTCCAATTCAAAAAAGTCTTATCAAAAAGGCAAGACAAATGGACCGTGTTGCTATTACCGCTACTCAAATGATGGAATCAATGATTGAAAATAAAATCCCGACGCGAGCTGAAGTATTTGATGTTGCAAACGCGGTGATCGACGGAACTGATGCTGTTATGTTATCTGGTGAGACGAGTATAGGTAATTACCCAGACGAAGCTGTTAAATCAATGTCTAGAATTTGCGAAGAAGCTGAAAAACAACGCAGTGTTCGTGTTTCAGATCACCGCACTAATCTAAGTTTTGACAATATTCCGATGGCAATTGCTATGTCAAGTATGTACTCGGCCAACCATATTGGAGCAAAAGCTATATGCTCATTAACTGAAACAGGAGGCACTTGTTTATGGATGTCTCGAATAAGCTCAGGCATCCCAATCTTTGCATTTACAAGACATACTTCGACGCGTCGGCGTGTTGCATTATTTCGTGGGGTGTTCCCCATGAAATTTGATATCACACACACCGATCCGTTAGAGGCTAATAAACAAATGATTGACCAATTGACTGAACAAAAAATCGTTGAAAAGGGTGATTTTGTTATTATAACTAAAGGTGATTTACGAGGAGAACGTGGGGCATCAAACAACATGAAAATTATTCAAGTAGGTCAAGCATTGGAACACACGCTTTAACATCATAAAAACAAAGAAACTAAATGGGGAGAAAAATGATTGTAACTGAACTTGAAACAACCGCAGAAAAGATGGTAGCCAAGGGAAAGGGGATACTCGCAATTGATGAAAGCACTCCTACTATAAAGAAGAGGTTTGATACGATTAATGTTGAATCAACAGAAGAAAATAGAAGAGCATATCGTGATTTATTAATTACAAACCCAAACAGTAATGAATATATAAGTGGAATGATCTTATATGACGAAACAATCCGACAATCAACTAAAGAGGGGGTGCCATTCGCTAAAAAATTAATAGCTGATGGAATCATGCCTGGAATTAAAGTTGATACCGGTGCAAAAGATTTTGCGTTACACCCAAATGAAAAGATTACAGAAGGATTAGATGGGTTGCGCGATAGATTAATAGAGTATAAAGAACTGGGTGCAAAATTTGCAAAGTGGCGAGCTGTAATAACAATTGGAGATAATATTCCATCAAGTGCATGCATAGATGCAAATGCACATGCTTTAGCTAGGTATGCAGGACTATGTCAAGAAATTGGAATCGTTCCAATGGTTGAGCCGGAGGTTTTAATGGATGCAGATAACACTATTGAAACTTGTTACGAGGTTACAGAGAAAACACTATCAACGCTATTTGCAACTCTTAAAAATCAAGACATAAATATCGCTCACACTATTTTAAAAACTAACATGGTTATTTCTGGTAAAAAATGCCCTACTCAAGCAAATATTGATGAGGTAGCAGAAAAAACTGTTGATTGCCTTTTAAAAAATGTGCCTTCTGAACTAGCTGGCATAGTTTTCCTTTCTGGCGGTCAAAGTGCTGAATTAGCAACGGCACATCTAAACACAATGAATAAAAATAATAAGGAACTTCCGTGGCCATTAAGTTTTTCATACGGTCGTGCGTTACAGGAACCATGTCTAAAAGCCTGGAGTGGTAATTCAGATAATATTGAAATTGCGCAAAAGGCATTGTTACATAGAGAAAAATGTAATGGACTTGCGTGTAAGGGTGAATACGACAAGAAAATGGAAGAAGCTGCTTAAGTATAATTCTAAAAGAATAATTACAGCATTTTAGTTTAATTTAAGCTTACTGACTGGGATGAATTCGCCATTTTCTTTACCCAATAAACGGCCTGTTTCAATTTCAAAATACCACCCATGAATAGCCAAATCCCCGCTATTACACTTTTCTTTTATCCAAGGGAAAGTCATTAGATTATTTAATGAAGCCTCAATACAGGCTCTCTCACAATAGCTGCATTGCTCATTGAAAGACTTCTTCTCATGCTCTTCTAAAATTTTTTCTTTCACACTTTCAAATAACTCAACCCATGGGTCAATAAAACTATAGTTATCGTTTGGATGATTACCTTCCATAAGAGCTTTGATACCACCACACTGACTATGCCCAAAAACAATAATATGTTTAACCTTCAAATGCTTTACTGCAAATTCTATCGCAGCATTTGTGCAGTTTAAATTTTCATCGCTATTACTCACGGGGACAAGATTTGCAATATTGCGAACAATAAATAACTCACCTGGTGCCGTATTCATAATATGCGCAGGATCAACTCTTGAATCACAACAAGAAATTACTAAAAATTGTGGTGACTGCCCATCTTTAGATAACTTTTGATAAAGATCTTTTTGTTTCTCAAAATCTTGATCTAAAAATCTTTCATATCCTTCAACTAATTTTTTTACTTCTTTCATAATATTTTAACTCTAATTGCTAATTAATTATTTTATTCTTCGCTTCTTCGTACTTTTCCGCTGTTTTTTCAATTACATTAATAGGTAATTTTGGACCTGGAGATTTTTTGTTCCAATCAAGTGTTTCTAAATAGTCCCTAATATATTGTTTATCAAAGCTGGGAGGGCTAATACCTATTTTATAGGATTCTGCAGGCCAAAAGCGAGATGAATCGGGTGTTAGTAGCTCATCGATTAGTATAAGTTCATTGCTATCATCAAGGCCGAACTCAAACTTGGTATCTGCAATGATAATGCCTTTGTTCTTTGTAAACTGTGCTGCCTCATTATATATTTTTAGACTAATATCACGAATTTTTTTAGCTAGCTCCTCACCGATTAATTTTTTTGTTTTATTGAAACTAATATTCTCATCATGATCTCCAACATTTGCTTTTGTTGCGGGAGTGAAAATTGGTTCTGATAATTTCTCTGCTTGTTTCATCTCAGGGGATAGGCTTATACCACAAATCTCTCCTGTCTTTTTGTAATCCTCCCATCCAGAACCAATCAAATAACCACGAACAACGGCCTCGATTGGTAGAGGTTTCAACTTTTTTACAACGGTTGCTCTGCCCTCTAAAATTTTAAGCTCCTCTTCGCTATTAATTACATCACTTATTTTAGTTTCTGTAATATGGTTTGGAATAATATTTTTAAAACGTTCAAACCAAAAGTTTGAGACCTCCGTTAACACGTAACCCTTACCAGGAATTGGATCTGGTAAAATAACATCAAATGCTGAGAGTCTATCACTAGTAACAATTAATAGATGCTCATCATCTACTTCATAGATATCTCTAACTTTACCACTATTTATAAGTTTGAGACTTTTTATATTAGAGTGATAAATTATTTTAGGATTATTTTTCATGAAATTATTCAAGCACTGTATTTAAAAAATTTACTTCTGTTTTTTTGCCCAAGAGTCTCTTAGAGAAACGGTCCTATTAAATATAGGTTTACCAACATCGGAATCTTTGCTATCGACACAAAAGTAGCCAATTCTCTCGAATTGAAAAAAATCCTCTTTATTGGCAGATTTCAACGATGGCTCAAGGAATGCATTCTTCACTACTTTTATAGAATCACTATTTAAAAAATCTTTCCAGCCATTCTCATGCTTATTGCTATCAGGTTTAGGATCATCAAATAATCTATCATATAAACGTACTTCGGTTTTGAAGGCATGTTCAGCCGATACCCAGTGTAATGTTCCTTTCACTTTGCGGCCATCAGGTGAATCGCCGCCTTTTGAATCTGGATCATAAGAGCAATGTAACTCAAGTATATTGTCCGAATCGTCCTTAACAACCTTGTTGCAAATAATATAATATGCATAACGTAATCTGACTTCCTTACCTGGTGCTAAACGAAAAAATTTCTTTGATGGTTCTTCCATAAAATCATCTTTTTCAATATAAATTATTTTAGAAAACGGGACTTTTCTCTCGCCCATAGTCGGATCATTTGGATGATTCGGAATATCTAGTTGTTCGGATTTATCCTCCGGATAATTATCAATTACTATTTTCAATGGATTTAAAACGCCCATGACGCGTGGTGCACGGCCTCCTAGATCTTCACGAACACAATTTTCTAAGACACCTACATCGATGGTTGTATCATTTTTAGTTATTCCAATCCTGCTACAAAAATCACGAATGGACTCGGGTGTATACCCGCGTCTTCGCATTCCAACAATTGTCGGCATTCGTGGGTCGTCCCATCCGGAAACACTGCCATCCACTACCAACTCATTTAATTTTCTTTTGCTGGTAATAGTGTAATTTAGATTTAAACGAGCAAACTCGATTTGCTGTGGGTGACAAGTTACGGGCAGTTGATCCAAAAACCAGTCATAGAGTGGCCTATGATCTTCGAATTCCAGCGTGCATAGTGAATGCGTTATACCTTCCAGAGCATCTGAAATACAATGAGTATAATCGTACATCGGATATATACACCAATTATTACCAGTACGGTGATGTGCTGCCTTTTTTATTCTGTAAATGGCTGGGTCTCGCATATTTATGTTAGGTGATGACATATCTATCTTTGCTCTTAATATGCACTCTCCTTCCTCAAAATCACCTGCTCGCATGCGTTCAAAAAGACTTAGATTTTCTTCAATGCTTCTATCTCGATATGGACTATCTTTTCCTGGTTCAGTCAATGTCCCTCTGTGATCGCGTATTTCATCGGCGTTTAGATGATCAACATATGCTTTGCCATTGGTAATCATTTGCTTTGCAAATTCAAAAAGCTGCTCAAAATAATCTGATGCATAAAAAAGTCGATCACTCCAATCAAATCCCAGCCACTTTACATCTTGTTGTATTGAGTCTGTATATTCAGGATCCTCTTTTGCAGGATTAGTATCATCAAAACGAAGATTGCAAAGACCGCCCTTAAAATCATCTGCAATTCCAAAATTTAAACAAATTGATTTGGCATGACCTATATGAAGGTATCCATTTGGTTCTGGGGGAAATCTAGTATGAACGAGACTCTTGTTTTTTTTATTCTTTACATCATCTTTAATGATATTTCGAATAAAGTTACTTGATTCATGGTTAGAATTATCAGACATTGACTATCCTTATGTCATAACAGCAGCATTAATAACGAACATAACTTGTACTGTGATTTGATAAATCAATTATAATTTCTTGCAAACCTGGGTAAGTTGCCTTTAAGGCCCATTGCCCTTGCCATGATTGCATTCTTAACTATTGGCATCTCATCAACAATATCTAAACCTAAATTACGTAACCATTGTACTGATTGAAATTTATTTTCAAAGAGATATTTAAATCCATCGAGCATATACATTATCTGTTGATTTTCAGTCCGACGCCAACGCTCATATCTTCGTAAAACTTGCAATCGACCAATATCTCTATCTGAATTAAATGTATCTATGAGTATTTCAGCTAGTGAAGCAGAATCAAGAATACCCAAATTAGCACCCAAACCAGCTAAAGGATGAACGGTATGCGCACTATCTCCGATAAGAGCAAGTCTTGGCTGAACATAATGATCAGCTTGGGCTCGGCTCAATGGAAAAATATTTCGCTCGGTGCTCTCTTTGATTTGCCCTAATTTATTCTCAAAAGCTACTGCCAACTCATTTTGAAATGTTGCCTTATCCAATTTAAGAAGCTCATCAATCCGCTCGGGTTTAGCTGACCAGACGATGCCCGATTGATGGGGATTTTTCATTGGTAAAAAAGCAAGCGGCCCGTCACTTAAAAAACGCTGCCGAGCAACTGCACTGTGTTCAATTTCAGTGGTAACAACACATGCTAAAGCTGACTGCTCATAATCATGCTTTTGAAAATTAATATTACAAAGCTGCCTAACTTTAGAGTTGGACCCATCAGCTGCAACGACAAGTTTTGTTTTTAATTCCTGTGAGTTATCAATATCAATACATATTGCATTCGCATCTTTTTCTATAGATTTTGGTGAGGCTCCCTTAATCAAATCAATATTTTCGAATTCATTTATTTTCTGAAACAAAGCATCTGTAAGAAAATTTTGTGCAATAATATAACCCATTGCGGGTTCACAAATTGATGCACTTTCAAAACGAATTTCACCATCTCCATTTTCATCCCAAACATGCATGCGACGAAAAGGGGAAATGCTATCCTCTGGAATCAAATGCCATGCACCGGTTTTGTTTAAGATCCTTTTGGAACTAATAGTAATTGCAAATATTCGTGAATCATTTTTCTGTGATGAACGATCTGCCCTAACATCCCTATCAAGCAATGCAACCTTGAAATTGGCTTTTGCCAAAAGACAAGCCAAAGAACAACCAACGACCCCGCCGCCACAAATCACAACATCATAATCATATCCTTCAATTCTTTTCATAGGTTTATATCTCTTACCAGACGTGGTTGGTGCCCTGATACTCCCATCGCTTTTTTAAGTAATGTTGATTTTAGTTCTGGGATGCAATCAATTAGGATCATTGCGAAATTTGAGAATGAATGATACAGAAAGGATTCATTGTAAAAACAATTAGCGATGCCGTTGCAAAACTCAATGACGCTTTTTTGATCGGGAGAGCGGAGTTCTATATATTTTTCTAATATACTCTCATCGTCAATCGCTAATTTTTTTTCAAGGCCATCGGTTATGCACTCCGCCAAACCGACAGCATCTCTTAAACCGAGATTGAACCCTTGTGCTGCATTAGGATGAATTGTATGTGCGGCGTTACCTAATAAAACCAGATTTTTTTCAAATTGTTTGCGAGCTTCGATATAGAAAATTGGATAACCCCGACGTTTTTCTATTTTGCAAATTTTACCCAAACGACGTCCGAATTCATTCTCTATAACCTTTACGTATTCATCATCTAGCATATTTAGATAATCGTTTGCCTTGTCTGAATGAGCAGTAAAAACTAATACCGAACGATTGTCATCAATTGGTAAAAGTGCAATAGGACCATGCGATGTAAAACGCTCATAGGCTACAGAGTGATTTGGTTTTTGTGTTGTTATATTTGAAACAATTGCAGTTTGTTTATAATCGCTTTTCTTTACTTCTATTCCAGATAATTCTCTAACTTTTGAATTACTGCCATCTGCTCCGACCAGAAGCTTTGTATCTATCATCTTAGTACCATTAGATGTTGATAGCTCTAAAGTTATTCCTGAATCTTGTTTTATAAAATTTTCTAATTTAACAGGACATAATATTTCTATATTTTCAAATTGTTTAATTTTTTTATGTAATGCTTTACCCATTGATTGAGCAATGACTACATGACCTAATTCAGATAAATTTGATTCGCTGGCTGTCAGACGTGTAAAACCAAATTTCTTTTGATTTGAAACATGTATTTCTTTTATTGGAGTAACATGTGCATATATTTCATTCCAAACACCAAAATGCTCCAATATATGTTTAGAGGATGGAGAAAGAGAGATTCCTCTTTCATCATAACTCGGTTGTCGATCTTCTTCTAAAACCGAGGTCTCAATAAGAGCTATAGATAGATTCGTGGATGCAATTGCACAGGCAAAACTCGCCCCAACCATACCTCCACCAACAATTGCAACATCATAATCATGCTGCATCAGCCATTAATTCCTCGATTTCATTAATTGTCTTAGGCGCATCTTTACTTAAAACATCATTACCGTCCTTGGTGACTACAACATCATCTTCAATCCTAACTCCTATGTTGTGTAGCTCTCTGGATAAATCTTGACTAGCAGGTAAATAAATCCCAGGTTCAACGGTCATAACCATACCAGCCTCAAGCATCCTCCATTCCCCATCTAACTTGTAATCACCAACATCATGAACATCCATGCCTAACCAATGACCTGTTCGATGCATATAGTATTTTGTGTATTCTTCATTTTCTATCAAGTCATCAATATTTCCCTTCAAAATTCCTAGGTCGACTAGTCCTTCTGTTAATACTTTTACAGCCGCATCATGTGGATTATTCCAATATTTGCCAGGCTTTATCTCATCGATAGCAGCTTTTTGAGCAGCTAAAACTAAACTGTAAATATCGCGCTGTGCCCCCGTATATTTTCCGTTAACAGGGAATGTTCTAGTAATGTCGCTTGCATAACACTGATACTCTGCACCAGAATCAATTAATAATAGATCGCCTTCAACTATTGCATCACTATTATCCGTGTAGTGTAAAATACATGAGTTTGCTCCAGAACCAACGATTGCAGGATAAGCGCTGTGACGTGCGCCATTTTTAATAAATTCAGATATCAATTCTCCTTCCAATTGATATTCATACATTCCCGGCATACAACTTTTCATAGCACGCTTGTGCGCCTTAGCTGAAATCTTCGCCGCCTTTCGCATTAAACTAATTTCATATCGACTCTTATAGAGTCTCATTTCATGCAGAAAATGATTAAGTGAAATAAACTCATCGGGCGCAACCGCACCTGATCTTACATTACTTTTAATTTGATTAACCCAACCAAGTACTCTTTGATCGAAATTTTGGTTGCTGCCCATGTTATAGAAAACTCTCTCGTGCCCTTCAATCAAACCCGGCAAAATATCATCCATATCTTCAACTGGAAAAGCATCATCTGCAGCATAAATTTCAAGCGCGCCCTGCAAACCAGATCGTCTGCCATGCCAGGTCTCCATTTTTTCGTCACGTTCACGGCAAAATAATATGTACTCTCCCTCATCACGATCTGGGATCAATACGACAACAGCCTCGGGTTCTGAATAGCCAGTTAGATAGTAAAAATCACTATCGGGACGAAATGGAAATTCAACATCTCGATTTCTTATGGATACAGACGCAGTGGGGAGAATTGCGATGCTCTCCGAACCCATCATATCCATAAGGCGTTTACGACGATTCTTGAATTCTTTTGTATCAATCAATCTGGTAATCCTAATCTATATTTTTTAGTTTATTTTCTAATTTAATGCTGTTTTAACTAATATTTTTAGCGCCAAAAACATATTACTTCTAGATACGAAATCAAACTACCTCAGAAGTGAGGCCCAAAACTCATAGCATTTTAATCATATATTCTATCTTTTTATTTGGCTATTACAGCACTAACTAATTGATTTTCGCTGAACATTAACAATTGGCGCCCATTTTTCCTTTGCATCATGAGTTGACCAGCAAATCCAAGCAATCTATATTCTTGTTTATATGATATATCAACAATATACTCAGTTCATTCGATAACTGAATAATAGGGTAAAGATCATGAGCGACCACAATGATAATAACACGGATCTAAGCGCGCTTGAGGAACGTGTTGATGAATTAATTAACACCGTCAATGAGCTCAAGACTGAAAATTCGAGTTTAAAAAATCAACAGGAAAATCTTGTAAATGAACGTGCTATACTAATTGAGAAGACAGAGCATGCTAGAAGTCGAATAGAGGCAATGATAACTAGACTACGTGCAATGGAAACAAGATCATGAATAAAAAACCATTAAAAGTTACAATTTTAGATAAAGAATATCTAATAACTTGTGAAGCAGAAGAGCTTGATTCACTACATACCGCAATAAATTTCTTGAATACAAAAGTTGCTGAAACGAAGAAAAATGGTAGTGTCATAGGATCCGAAAGAATTGCTGTCATGACAGCACTGAATATAGCAAATGAAATGTTGGAACATAAAAAAGAAAACCAAGATAAAAAATTTAAAATCGACACTACGCTTAATAGATTACAAAATAAAATTAACGATGCATTAGATATAGAAAAACAATTAGATTACGGCTAATGCAAAGAAGTAGTCTCGTCGTATAAGAAAATAAAAATTGGGTGTCTTCTGTCATGTTCGTTATCAAGCTCGTGGTAACTTGAGCCGATAAGATATAAAACAGGGGATCTTTAATCAGTATTGTTGTGCATGTCCATCCACGTGGAAAGCCTGAAATGCTGGCTTAGATACCCACTTGAACCTCTGGTTCAAGTTCAATGCCTCTGAAACGACATCATGGTTGATACCCCGCTAATTTAGATTTTAATTCTCAGCTTAAGAACTTTATATAAGCAGGATTTTTAGTTTCATCCCAGTATGGGATACCAAGTTTATTAATAAAATTTTGAAAGTTTTCTTTTTGCTCATTATGAACTTGAAAACCCATAAGTACACGACCATATGCTGCACCATGATTCCTATAATGAAATAAGCTAATGTTCCAGTCTTCGCCCATCTCACTTAAAAAATGTAACAACGCTCCAGATCTTTCCGGAAATTCAAAACGATATATAAGTTCGTTTTCAGCTTGTGGTGCGTGACCTCCAACCATATATCTGATATGCATTTTAGCAATCGCGTTATCACTTAAATCGACAACATCGTAACCCTTCTCTTCGAGTTGTTTCATTAGTATGTTTTTTTCGTCAACACCATTTTTCAATTGCACGCCCACAAAAATATGGGCTTCGTTATCATCCGCATAACGATAATTAAACTCGGTAATTAAACGAGAACCCAAATCACGGCATAACTTACGAAAACTACCAGGGCGTTCAGGTATCATTATAGAAATAAGCGCCTCTCTATTTTCACCCAAAGCTGAAAGCTCTGCTATATGTCTTAAACGATCAAAATTAACATTCGCTCCACTGAAAATCGTTACTAATTCTTTATCCTCTATATTATTGTTTGCTACATACTGCTTTAGCCCAGCAAGTGCCAATGCGCCTGCAGGCTCAGGAATTGATCTTGTGTCCTCGAAAATATCTTTAACAGCTGCACATATTTCATCAACACTAACTAGCAGTATTTCATCAACAAGGTCCTTTGCAATCCGATAACACTCTTCCCCTGCTTGCTTAACTGCAGCGCCATCAGCAAAAATACCAATATGATCTAATTCTATTAGCTCCCCCGATTTAAGTGCATCATGCATGCATGGTGCCTCATCCGGTTCAACACCAATAATTTTTATATTGGGATCTATCGTTTTTACATAAGCAGCAATTCCCGCAACTAAACCGCCGCCGCCAACAGGAACAAAAATAATATCTGGCTTATTTGGATGTTGATCCAATAATTCAACTCCAACTGTTGCCTGTCCCGAGATAACTAAAGGATGATCATATGGAGAAACATAATACATTCCTTTTTCAGATGAGAGTTCTAATGCATGCTCTTTAGCATCATCATATGTATTACCAAACAAGATAACCTCTGCATCCATTCTTTTTACTGAGTCAATTTTGATTTCAGGCGTTGTTTTAGGCATAACAATAATTGATTTCAAATTAAGGTGTTTTGCTGCAAGCGCCACGCCCTGAGCATGGTTTCCTGCCGAGGCCGCAATCACCCCTCGATCTCGCTCGCTTTTTGATAAGGAGGCGATTAAGTTGTAAGCGCCTCTTATCTTATAGGAGAATACCGACTGCTGATCTTCGCGTTTCAGCCATATTTTGTTGTTGTGGCGCAAAGAAAGTTGAGTGGCATAGTCAAGATCAGTGAGTTTTGCAACTGCGTAAACTCGCTGGCTAGCTTCCTTAATTAATTTTTTGTATTCCTCGAACATTAGCATAAGATAACATTAACAGGCGTTCTAACATACATATTCATTGGAGCTTATTTATGTCACAGGACAATAAGAAAAGAAATGTCGCTAAGGCGGCAATCGAATACATAAAAAATAGCACTATTATTGGTGTTGGCACAGGAAGCACTGTGAATTTTTTTGTTGAAGAGCTCGCCAAAAATAAAGGATTGATTGAAGGTGCTGTATCGAGCTCAATTGCTACGGAAAAACTGCTTAAAGATAATAATATACCGGTAGTCACATTAAATAGCGTCACCGAATTATCTGTCTATATTGATGGAGCAGATGAGGCAACAAAAAATAAACACCTTATTAAAGGCGGTGGAGGTGCGCTAACTCGTGAAAAGATTATAGCGGCTGCAAGTAAAGAGTTTATCTGCATAATAGATGATTCAAAACTTGTACCCCTACTTGGAAGTTTTCCTCTTCCTGTAGAGGTCATACCTATGGCACAGAGCTATGTTGCAAGAGAAATTGTAAAAATAGGTGGTCAGCCTGAACTAAGACAAGACTTTCAAACAGACAATGGCAATATAATTCTTGATATACATAATCTTAAAATAGAAAATCCAATTGAACTTGAAAATCAATTGAATCAAATAACAGGGGTTGTTACAAACGGCTTATTTGCAAAAAGGTCTGCAGATACACTTTTAATTGCTAAGGATGATGGAATTATAAAAAATTAAATGTTCTTGCCAATTTGCTATTTTAATCTCTCTTGAAAAAAATACATCTCATACTCGGCTATGGTGGGCTAATTCCTTTTTTCGGTCTTGCTCTTCTCCATTATTTAAATTTTGAAAATGCAGATTCTTTTTTGATTGCATATGCTGCCTTAATTTTTAGCTTCCTGGGCGGTCTACTATGGAAATCAACATTATATAATGATCTACCGGCGCATGTTATCTATATATCAGTTACTGTAATGCTTTGGGCGTGGGTCTGGTTAATTTTTAACCAACTAAATTGGTTTTTTACTGCATCATGCTCTTTTTTTGCTCTCTATCTCTATGAAAAAAAATACCTAATACAGACATACCCTGATGGATTTATAAAACTACGCTTACATCTATCGATGTCAGCGACAGTTGTACTCCTTGTCGTCTTTTTTATTTAGGCAAGCACTTCACTCCGATAACCAATCTTTTGGCTTGAGAAAAACGTCATATAACTCTGCTTCTTTTGAGCCGGCATCAGGCTGCCAGTTATACTCCCAACGTGCTAGTGGTGGCATCGACATCAAAATTGATTCTGTTCTTCCTCCAGATTGCAGCCCAAATAATGTTCCGCGATCATAAATTAAATTAAATTCTGCATAGCGGCTACGCCGATATAATTGAAATTTCCTCTCTTGTTTTGTGTAAGACATACTTTGACGTCGTTCAACAATTGGTAGATAAGCTTTAAGAAAATGCTCTCCAACACTTTTCATAAATGAAAAACATGTGTCAAAACCCCATTCATTTAAGTCATCGTAAAATATTCCACCAATTCCTCTTGGTTCATCTCTATGCTTAAGATAAAAATATTCATCACACCATTTTTTAAACTTTCCATAACTATTTTCACCAAAACCATCGCAAGCCGCTTTTGAAATTTTATGCCAATGTTTTGCGTCCTCAATGAATCCATAATATGGAGTAAGATCAAATCCTCCACCAAACCACCAGATAGGGTCTTCTCCATCTTTTTCTGCAATAAAAAATCTTATGTTCATATGTGTTGTTGGTATGAAGGGATTCAAAGGATGAATGACCACAGAATTACCAAGCGCTTGAAAAGATCTACCAGCTAGCTCGGGTCTATTTACGGTGGCAGACGGAGGCAGATTGTCACCGAATACATGTGAAAAATTGACCCCGCCCTGTTCAAAAACCTTCCCATCACTAAAAACACGTGTTCTTCCGCCGCCGCCTGATTTTCGCTCCCACTGATCCTCTTTTAAGACCAAATTACTGTCAATATCGACGAATTGAGCACAAATTTGGTCCTGTAAATGTAATAAATAGTCTTTAATAATGTTGATATCGATCATTTTATATCCGATTGTTGGTAATCACGCCTCTAGAGGTTATCCTATCACGCTTATTTTTAATGAAACAATAATGCTGATTAGGTGATAGACATAATGAGTGAGCGTAAAGCGACTGTAGAACGAAATACTAAAGAAACACAAATAAAGGTATCTCTAGTATTAGAGGGTCAAGGCAAGTCTAAACTCGATATAGGTATTCCATTTCTGGAGCACATGCTGGAGCAAATTGCTCGTCATGGCCTGTTTGATCTTGAGATAAAAGCAAAAGGTGATCTAGAAATCGACGCTCATCATACTGTAGAAGACGTTGGGATAACGCTGGGACAAGCATTTGCCGATGCTTTAAAAGATAAAAAAGGTATCCGCCGTTACGCCCACGCCTATGTTCCGCTTGATGAAGCATTGTCTCGTGTTGTAGTGGACTGCTCGGGTCGACCTGGTCTTGAATACAATGCTAATTACCCACGTGCAAGAATTGGTGAATTTGATGTTGACCTTATTTTTGAATTTTTCCAAGGGTTTGTTAATCACGCAATGATGACTTTACATATTGATAATATTAGAGGACGTAACTCACATCATATTGCCGAGACAATATTTAAAGCATTTGGTCGTTCCCTTAGAGTTGCAGTCGAAATCGACCCGGTCATGAAAGATGTACTACCATCAACTAAAGGCTCGCTCTAAAAAAATAAACTATGCCAAAAATAGTTGTTCTTGATTATGGTAGTAGCAATCTAAGATCAGTTACAAAAGCACTTGAAACTGTTGCTGAAAGTAAGCACGAAGTAATTGTTAGTGATGATCCTAAGATAATACTTGGTGCAGATAAAATCGTTTTCCCTGGCCAGGGAGCGATCGGGCAATGCATGAAAAATCTTCGCGAAAAAAATCTAGACGATATAATTAGAGAGTGTATAAATAATAAACCTTTCCTTGGTATATGCTTAGGTCTTCAATCACTTATGGATTATAGCGATGAAGATGGTGGCGTTAAGGGATTAGGACTTATACCGGGTAGCGTTATTCGTTTTGAAGAAAATATAAAAGATCATGATAATAATAAATTTAAAATTCCATCAATGGGGTGGAATGAAGTCTTCCAAACAAAAAAACATCCTCTATGGCGGGGTATAGATGATGGGAGTCGTTTTTATTTTGTACACAGCTATTACGTAAAAATTGAGAATAATGCAAATATTGCGGGTAGCACTGATTATATATGCCGTTACACATCAGCTGCTTGTCGGGATAACATTTTTGCCACTCAATTTCATCCGGAAAAGAGTCAACAAGCTGGATTAACTTTGTTGAAAAATTTTATAGAATGGAATGGTGATAATTAACAACCATTAATTTTCTCTCTGTATAGCTCTATAACCAATATCATTTCTAAAAAACATTCCGTCGTAATTAATTTCGTTTATTGCATCATATGCTTTTTGTTTTGCTTGGCTAACCGTATCTCCAAGTGCTGTTGCACATAGAACTCTTCCTCCCGCGGTGACTATGTTTCCATCTGTCATTGAAGTACCTGCATGAAATATTTTAATGTATTCAGGAAATATAGAGTTTAGGCCTTCTATTATATCGCCCTTACTAGCGCTAGCTGGATATCCATCTGAAGCGGAAACTACGCCTACCGCCGATCTCGAATCCCAATCTATATTGCACTTTGTTAGCGTATTATCAAATGAGGCGAGACACATGGAGACTAAATCACTTTTTAGACGCATCATTATTGGTTGAGTCTCTGGGTCACCAAAACGGCAATTAAATTCTAAAACTTTTAAATTGCCATCATTAGTAACCATAAGGCCAGCATATAAGAAGCCAGTATATGTTCTTCCCTCGCTCTCCATCCCCTTAATTGTTGGTAATATCACCTCTTCTAATATGCGTTGCTGTATTGCTGAGTTGGCAATGGGCGCCGGAGAATACGCGCCCATACCGCCCGTATTAGGTCCCATGTCGCCATCATCCCTTGCCTTATGATCTTGTGATGTAGCCAGAGGCAAAACATTTTTACCATCTGATATAACGATATAACTAACTTCCTCGCCCTCTAAAAACTCCTCTATAACAATACGGTGCCCGGCGTCGCCAAACTTATTGCCAGATAACATTTCTTTGATTGTTTTTATCGCCTCATCTTGTGAAGATGCAATAACCACACCTTTCCCGGCAGCTAACCCATCGGCCTTAATTACGATCGGCATTTTTTTTGATTTTACGTAATCAATCGCTAAATTTTCCTCTGTAAAAACTTCGTATTCAGCTGTTGGTATTTGAAATTTCTTAAGAAAATTCTTACAAAAAGATTTAGAGCCCTCAAGCTCTGCTGCTGCTTTGGTCGGGCCAAAACAACGAAGACCGCTCTCCTGAAAATCATCTACAATTCCATCTACAAGAGGAGCTTCCGGACCAACTATGGTTAGTTCAATTTCTTCTTTTTTAGCAAATGTTTTTAATGCATTAATATCATCGGCACTTATTTCGATATTAGTAACTTTATCTTCATTAGCTGTTCCTGCATTACCAGGTGCTACATACACCATCTCAACTTTACTAGATTGAGCCGCCTTCCAAGCTAAAGCATGCTCACGACCACCACCACCAACGATAAGGATTTTCATATAAAAAATTGTGCTTTCAATATTATTAAAAATTATTAGTGCAAAAAATGTCGCATCTTGGTAAATACCATTGCCATATTGTGTTCATTAGCAGCAGCAATTACCTCTTCATCACGAACTGAACCACCGGGTTGAATTATTGCGCGTATTCCTTCGCTTGCTGAAGAATCTACAACATCACGAAAAGGGAAAAAAGCATCTGATGCCATAACACTATTAGTTATTTCAATCTTTTCATCTTTTGCCTTAATCGCAGCAATTCGCGCACTATATATACGACTCATTTGTCCTGCTCCGATTCCGATAGTTTTTTTATCCTTTGCAAAAACAATAGCGTTTGATTTAACATATTTGACGACATTCCATGCAAAGAGTAAATCATCGAGTTCTTCTTCCTTTGGTGATCTTTTTGAAACAATTTCAATATCGTTGCGGTTTAAAGTCTCCCAGTCATTGTCTTGTAATAACAAACCACCGCTAACTCGTTTCATATTTAGATCCTTAATATCATCTTTTCTATAACCAGCTTCTAAAAGACGAATGCCATCTTTTTTTTCTATAATTTTAATACTCTCTGGTGAAACAGATGGAGCAATGATTACCTCGACAAACTGCCTATCAATAATTGTTTTTGCGGTTTTTGCATCTAATTCCTCGTTAAAAGCAATAATGCCCCCGTATGCAGAAGTTGGATCTGTAGCATAGGCCCCCTCATATGCTTCGAGCGGTGTTGACCCTGAGGCAACACCACACGGATTTGCATGTTTCACAATAACGCAGGTCGTATTCTTAAAAGACAACGCACACTCGAAGGCTGCATCCGTATCAGCAATATTATTATATGAAAGTTCTTTCCCCTGAATCTGTCTAGCGCTCGCCAGAGTACCCATCATTGGATTCGGTTCTGAGTAGAAGGCACCAGTCTGATGAGGATTTTCACCGTAGCGCAAATCCTGCTTCTTAATGAATTGGCTAGTAAAAGTTTGGGGGTAATTGAGCTGCTCCTTCTTACTATTAAATCCACCCAAATAATTTGAAACATTTGCATCATAATTTGCTGTATGAGAGAAAACTTTCTGTGCTAGATTAAAACGCGTTTCGTCACAAATACTCCCATTACTTTTTAATTCATCAAGTACGCTATTGTAATCTTCTGAATTTACTACCGCGGTTACAGAATTATGATTCTTAGCTGCTGAACGCAACATCGCTGGGCCACCGATATCTATATTCTCGATTGCCTCTTCAAAACTACAACATGTTTTACTTGCTGTTTCTTCAAATGGATACAAATTAACAACGACAAGATCGATTGTCTTTATAGAATGCTCTTCCATCACTGCGTCATCAACCCCTCTCCTTGCTAAAAGTCCTCCATGAATCTTAGGATGTAATGTCTTAATTCTACCGCCCATCATTTCTGGGAAATTGGTGTAGTCTGACACCTCAATAACATCAATATTATTTTCAGCTAGTAATTTTGCTGTACCGCCTGTTGAGAGAATTTCAATTCCCAGTTTTGATAAGCCTTTACAAAAGTCGACAATTCCTGATTTATTTGACACGCTAACTAGAGCACGTTTAACAATTGTCATTTTCTTGTCCTTGGTCTGATAGGATTATTTAAATAGGACATTATTGTAAATATTGCGATATTGCAACGCTTAAAGAGAAAGGATGATTATTTTAAGATAGGTGGACTGAGCACCCCTTAATCAAGTTTGTACTTTTTCAACCTATTGCGTAACGTGACACGATTCATACCGAGCATATTCGAAGCTTGGGTAATATTCCAATCCGTATGCTGCATGACAACATCAAAAAATGGTTTTTCTACTTCTTGAAGAAAAAAATCATAAAGTTGATTTGGACTGTGACCATTAAGATCATTTAAATATCTTTTCATACTTTTTTCGACATTATTAGCCAGTGATTTCTGTGCGTAACTTCTTTTTTCCGCAGCTGTTTTTTTTCTTGCCTTCTTTTTACTCATGCTGCAAATCTCTTTTCTGAACCAAACAAATTATTCAAGGCTAATATTTGCTCTTTCGCGGTAACAATTTGATTGATTGATTTATATAGGGAGTTTTGTTTTATTTTTTGACAGTACCACGATATGTGTTTGCGTGCGATTCTAACTCCTTGTTTTTCGCCATAAAATTTGTGTATTTGGCTGACATGGTAAATAACTATTTTGTGAATTTCTTCGAGGGTAGGTAAAGCCAATTTGTCACCCGTTCTAAGATAATGATCGATTTCTCGAAAGATCCATGGGTTACCTTGTGCCGCCCTTCCTATCATTATTCCATCAACTCCATAATCATTTATTATTTTTTTTGCCGTCTCCGGCGTTGTGATATCCCCATTTGCAATCACGGTAATGTCATATCGAGCCTTAATTTCACCCGCCGTCTCGTGCTCAACACTACCTTTGAATCCGCATGCACGTGTTCTTCCGTGTATCGTTAGTGCCTGTATACCCGAATCTGATGCAATCCTTGCGATGTTTAAAGCATTACGGTTATTTTTGTCCCAACCTGTTCTAATTTTTAACGTAACCGGAACATCTACTGCTTTCACCACCGATTCTAAAATTCTGCTTACTAATAGTTCATCTTTTAGTAGAGCTGAACCCGCCATTACTTTGCAAACTTTTTTTGCAGGACACCCCATATTGATATCAATAATTTGCACACTTCTATCAACATTAAATCTAGCCGCTTCTGCCATCATCGATGGGTCAGCGCCAGCTATCTGAACAACCCTTGGCTCTAACTCGCCATTAACTTCTAATTTCAGTTTTGTTTTTCTAAACTTAAATAATTCTGGATTAGAAGTAACCATTTCCGAGATTGCCATTCCTGCTCCCAATTCACGACATAGCTCTCTATATGGTTGATCTGTGATTCCAGCCATTGGTGCAAGCACCAAATTATTTTTAAGCTTATAAGGTCCTATAAACATAGAAACAGGAATTTGAAATCCTTTTTACTGATAACAATATAATTATTTTCACTTATAATAACGACAAACTGTGGGTTGTAAAGAAGGAATTTTTTGATGAATAAAATCAGATACTTTAAAGTCTAACTCCATGTAAACTCACCCAGCTTTTCTTCAAAACAGGTTTATCCATATTAAAATTATCTCTATATGTTGCCAGACACTTTTCGGCCTGCTCATTTAGTACTCCTGAAAGAATTATATGGCTGTTCTTTTTTGTTAGCCTTGAAAATTCTCCATACAATTTCATCAGCGGATTTAACAAAATATTTGCTACTAAAATATCTGCTTTTGGAATAGAAAGGTTCTCGGTATCTACCGTCGATACTATTTTTCCCAGTTTATTATTTTTTATATTCTCCTGTGCTATTTCTAAAGCAGTTTCATCATTATCAACTGCATATACTTTTCTTGCCCCAAGTTTTGCAGCAACCATTGAAAGAATTCCGGATCCACATCCATAGTCTATGACGACTTTATTCTCCATATTATTCATACAGAACCACTCAATACAAAGAGATGTCGTAGGATGAGCTCCGGTACCGAAAGCAAGACCAGGATCAACAATGATTGTTGGTATTTTGCTTTTTAGTGGTGCGCACCAACTAGGTGAAATACATATTTTCTCAAGGAAAATCATTGGTTGATATTTGGACTTAAATTCGTCAATCCAATCTTTATCTTCCAATGATTCAATTCTACAATCTTGAATAGCTTTGCCGTTGGCAAACTTATCTAACTGAGCTATCAAGTTGTCGATATTGCACGCCGCACTTAATAGGACGGTTATTTTAGTTTTATCCCAAAATGCATTCTCATCATTATTGCATTCATCAAAAATAGGTTCGCTACTAGATGCGCTGATGCTAACTGAAACTGCGCCAACCTCTTCAAAAAAAATTGACAACTGGTCGACGTAATCCTGAGTTGTTTCAACTTCGAGCTGCAACCACATCATATGGAATATTTATCCTGGAGAGCTTATAAAAAAGATTCTATTTAATACCCAGCTTTTTCTCTAAATAGTGGATATCAGCACCGCCCGCAATAAAGGCTGGGTCCTTAACAAGATCCTGATGAAGCGGAATATTTGTTTTTATCCCGTCTATAACGATTTCTGATAGCGCCATTGATAAGCGTGTTAATGCGAGCTCTCTAGTTTCACCGTGCGCGATTAATTTACCAATCATGGAATCATAATAGGGTGGCACTTTATATCCCTGATAAACGTGGGTATCAACACGAATTCCAAATCCACCAGGAGGATGATAGTGCTGTATAACACCCGGAGAGGGTAGAAAATTCTCTGGATCTTCGGCATTG
>CAJWRJ010000017.1 GCA_913046215.1 uncultured Legionellales bacterium
GCTGGGTTTAGAACGTCGTGAGACAGTTCGGTCCCTATCTGCCGTGGGCGTTGGAGATTTGAGAGGAGCTACTCCTAGTACGAGAGGACCGGAGTGGACGTACCTCTGGTGTTCCGGTTGTCATGCCAATGGCATTGCCGGGTAGCTATGTACGGAAAGGATAACCGCTGAAAGCATCTAAGCGGGAAGCCTCCCTCAAGATGAGATCTCCCTGGGAACTTGATTCCCCTGAAGGGCCCTTGAAGACTACAAGGTTGATAGGCTGGGTGTGGAAGCACAGTAATGTGTGAAGCTAACCAGTACTAATTGCCCGTGAGGCTTGACCATATAATGCTCAAGTAGTTTGTAACGTTATATTATGTATATAATCAATTTTCCGAACGAGGTTGTATGACATTTAATTGTGATACACCCAAAAGTTTGCCTGGCGGCAATAGCAAGTGTGAACCACCCGATTCCATCTCGAACTCGGAAGTGAAACCATTTAGCGCCGATGATAGTGTAGGGTTTCTCTATGTGAAAGTAGGTCACTGCCAGGCTTTTATTTAAAACCTCTGAAGTATTTACTTCAGAGGTTTTTTTATGAAATAAAGTTTATAACTTAGTATGTAGACCGCACTCTCTATTACCCAACGCCTTGGTTGGATCGAAATAGTTTTCAATATTAGGTAAGTCGTTTTGTTTAAGATAATTTTTCATATCCTGCTCTTTCCAATGCAACACAGGAGCAATTTTCAAAACATCGTTTGGCCCTGTTCCAATAACTTCCATAGATTGACGAAAAGCGGTTTGTTCACTTCGTACTGCTGTAAACCAAGTCCCCGGTTGTTGCTCGCTCATAGCACGATTAAAAGGTTCAAGTTTAAACTGCATTGTAAATTCATCGTGTGCATCACTATCAATATCAGGAATACCACCAAGCGCAGCTTCGCGTCTAGCGGCCGTGACTTTTGGGGCATATACATCAACATTTAGTTTTAATCGCTCAATTAACTCTTCTGCAAATGTATATGTTTCAGGTGTGTTGTATCCTGAATCTATCCAGATAATAGGCATGTCTGTTTTTACCTGAGTAACCATGTGTAATATCACAGCTTCATAAGGGCCAAAATTAGTAGTAGTAATGGGTTTTTTACCATTAGCTACTGCCCATTCAATTATTTTTAGTGGTTCTGCTTCACGTAGTTCATCGTTTATTTTTTTAAAGTCCATTATTAAATCCAAATTTATGTTGTTATAAAAACTAAATACTAAGGAAAATCAATCATTAATACAAATTAAAATAATAATAACCGCTATTATTTTAAATAAATTTAGAGTTTTTTAGTTATAGGTTTAATAGATAACTAGTCTTCTAACTAATTCCGTATGAGCAAGGACTTCAGTAATTTCTGCATTGATCGACGATTTTGTTGCATCTTGAAGTGATGGGTCGTCTCTTACCAAAACATAAACTGTTGCAGGATGAATGAAAAGATCTTTTGTGTGATAACACTCACCTGGTGCTTTGGGGAGCGCTCCATCATGATGATAATCTTTTTCTAGTGTCTCGTGTGAAATTTCTTCCAAGCTTGTTTTAATTGCCAATGTTTTTGTTAGATATTCATTGCATTGTGGCAGTCTAAATTGCGCACTTTCGATAACTACTTCAGATAAACTTAGCAAATCTTTAGCCTTATTTTGAATTGTTTTAGAATTAATATTTTTAGTTTTTAACATTTCGAGTAATTTTTTTGCTTCTATTTCATAATTTGTTAATAGACTTGCAGCTTTTGAAAGACGTTCTTTATCATCTTTTTCAACAACGTCAGTCTTTGAAACATTATTGATGTCTTTATCACTCATTGAAGCCCCGCCATCCGAGGAAAATGTATTTTGACTTATTAATAAACATAAAAAAGTTAAATAAATTATGCCTGGTACATTCAAATTCATTGTTATCTCCTAAATTTTTATCGTTTTTCTATATGATAACGATTCTCATTTAGAAATGAAAGTATTTTTTAAAAAAAATGAGGTAAAGAGGATTAGCTTGTAATTTTTTTATTCAAGTGGGGGAGAGATGATTTATCGCCAGCCTTCATATATTTTTTTTCTCCATCAGTAGCGGTTACATTTTCATAAACTCCATCATCACGTTTTACCAGTTTTGTGAAACCAACTTCTTTAAGTTTAGAATTACTAATAGGAATATTTATTGATGGAGGGCTAATAACTAGCTTAACTGGCGCTAATGCATCTGTATTTTCTAGTGGAATTTGTGCAACAAAGCACACCTCGCCCCAAGTTTTTAATTTAGTATTAACGTCATGGCTAACTTCTACGGTTTTGCCATTTTTTTTACAAAAATAATCGTAATTCGGCATATTCTTTATTAGTTTCAATTTTTTACTAATTATAGAGGTAAAATTATTCCCATTCTAGCTCAGTGTAAGTTCTTGATACATTTCTTGCGTGTTGATATTCATGCAGCAGCCATTCTAATTGATTTTCTTTATCTATCGATTCCATTGCTTCATCAATAAATTTTCCCTCAGCGATAGCCTCACGTATCTTGTTTAATAGCAGTTCGAAATAATCTGTCTGTTGTTTCAAGGCTTCCTTCAGTGATGATGAGACTTTTCCGTGACCTGGAACAATAACTTTAACATCAAGTTTTTTAATTTTCTCTATTGTTTCTACCCAACCTTTTAAACTCCCTGTTAAAGACGGAATTCGTTCTATAAATATTAAATCTCCCGCCCATAGAGTTTTTGTTTTTTCATCAATTACGACAATATCATTTTGACTGTGCGAATTTGGAAATGGTATTAGTGTCAATACACGATTTCCCAAGTCTAGTTTAGTTAATTTTTCGATGAGAATATTAGGACTAATCAAGTCAGAGCCATTCGGATCTTCACTTAAATTTTTTTTAAATTGGGTTAAAAAGAAATCTTTATTTTGATTTATTGCCTCCGCTAGATTCTCATGACCGACGAAGTCAGCATTTTCATTAGCAAATGCTTTATTACCAAGAATATGATCATAATGAACATGTGTATTGATAACATAACATATTGGTTTATTGGTTATATTACGTATGCTTTTTTTAAATTTTTTACCAATATTGATTGATCCTCCAGTGTCAATAACCGCAATACAATTGTCACCGATTATAAATCCCATATTAGCAATATCGTCGTTTCCTTCATCTTCAACCGTGAGATGCTTTCCTATATGAACATAGTTTTTTTCAGCTATCTCTTTTAGATTAAAATTTTGGCTTGACTCGGATGAGAAGGTTTTACCAAGCAAACTCAATGCTATAAGGCAAATACAAACGGCATTCCTTGTATTATTCATTTATTTTTTTTGAAATCAATTTCATAAACATACCAATCGATTAGTAAGCAATACTTTCAATATTAACCATAAAGATTTGAAAAATATAGCACAAATATTATTCTTGAAATTATCGGAATTAAGCTTATTGTAATAGGCTCTGAAAATTTAAATATATACCAAAAAACATCCGTTTGGTATACGTGTCATTAATTAGAAAGCATAGGAGGTAAATGACCCAGTCAGTTAATCTAAATACTTAATATTCATAAATGTTTCCAAATTAGTTGGAGAGGAGATGCGATGTTCGAACAAGACGAAGAAATTGTGGAATCTTTATTGGATAATAATAAAAATTTTAGAAGACTATACAATAAACACTGCCAATTGAAGAGCAAGGTAAAAGAGGCAAATGAAGGTTCCGTTATGATTGATAATTTGTATCTAGAGGAACTTAAAAAAGAAAAATTATATATAAAAGATCGTCTATCTGTAATCATTGAAGACTATAGACACACGCATACATGATATTAGACACTTCTAGTAACAAAGCCCTAATATAACAGGGCTTTTTTATTGAATTAATAAAATTCCAATTACCAATAACATACTTGCCAAGATCATCCGCATAATTTTATCTGGTATCAAGCCTCCAACATGACTTCCAAGGTAGATACCAGGCAATGAACCAATAATTAAACTCAAGAGAAGAATATAATTTACTGTTCCTAAATTTGCATGTCCAATTCCTGCTATTGCTGTTATTGGAATAGCATGTGCCAAGTCTGTTGCTACAACTTCAATTGTTTTATATTTTGGATATAAAAAGAAAAGAAATGCTGCACCTATAACACCAGCGCCAACAGAGGAGAACGTGACTAGCGTTCCGATTAAAATTCCAGCAAAGATGGTAAAATGATCTGTATATTTACTATGCAATATTTTCAAAAATCCAAAATGTTCATTTTTACTTAATTTATTCCATTGATTACGAAAGATTAAAAATATTGCAGTTAGTATCATAGCAAAACTTAAGGTATTTAAGATTAAGCTATCATAATTAATTCCTGAATCATTGAGTTGTTTGATTACAAAAATTGATACAAGCGAGGCAGGGATGCTTCCCATACAAAGCAGACTCACAACTTTCCATTTTATATTACCTTGTTTTTGATGAGCAAATACACCAACAGACTTTGTTATAGCTGCGTATAGCAAATCTGTACCAACAGCAACAGCTGGTGGAATATGAAATCCCAGAACAAGGATTGGAGTCATTAGAGAGCCACCACCTACGCCAGTCATACCAATAACGAATCCAACTGAGAAACCCGCAGCAATCTTGTATAAAAATTCTATAGTGAGTATAAATTCCATTTATTTTTATCAATTTAATATATTTATGTTTTGTATGTTTGGTTTAGGGTCCGGGATTTTATCAGAAAGTATTACTCAGCGAGCGATTTTTTATTGGAATTAACTATTTATACAGGCAAATACTACCTAAATTTTTCCCTTGGTAGGATTTTTTAGAATTGTTAAGCTAAATTAAGCTAAGACTGTTTTCAGCTACATATTTTGCTGGAACGAAAGTGCCGTGTGACGACAGATCTGTTAGATACAACATGTTTCTTTCTGAGCCTTCAATAACAACATGCATACGAGATATATCTCTTAAATTTTTACTCATAACAATATCGCTATTACTTCCGCGCCCAATAATATTTTTCCCGTCTTTTAGTTGATAGTGGCGCCCCGACTCATCGACAAATTTTATACTCGATTCTTCTCCAATGATTGAACATCTATGGTTTGATAATAAAAGTGCAATTTCATCACCTTCATTAACATGTATCGCAACATTTTCACCTTTCGATAATCTTTCCATTTCATGCTGAATTGATAAGTCTTTTGAATTTTGATCTTTTGTGCTTTTACTATGAGAAGGAGATGATTTAAGTATTTCCTTTTTCTTTTCTCCATAAAATTCTTTCAACACCTCTTGTATGGATGAAAGGTATTGCAAATACTTAACTATAGCAATATGCCTGAAGTCATTTAATTCACTATTTCCATTGTGAAGAGCACTTATTACTGTTCTCCAGCCATGATCTTGGGAAAACACATTTATATCAATTTCACGTAACGAACGATCAATACTACCTGGTTGTGATATTGATACCGAAAGCATAGAAACCAATTCTTTTTCAACTACCTTGATTTTTTTATATTCTTTTTTTAGTTCACCAAGACTTAATTTCATGATTCTTTTAAATTTTTCAATAGGCAACGAAGTTCTACCTGCCAAACTAAACTCAAAATCAGCAAGTGAGCTAAATTTATATGTGTGTTCACCAATGGCAAATTCGATTGGTTTTGATAAAATATTCGTTAACATAATATTAGAAATTATAGTTAGCCACAGGGCGTATGAATAATGAAACCTTGTGATATTGCTCACATTAATTGATATAACCTTGTGAAATGGTTCACATTTATCATTGCATACGTGAAGTAGTTCACAACTTTTTTTACCTAGTTTTTTAAAAAACAAGGCTTAAAAAATGTATAAAACACTTATTGATTTCAATTCACTTCTAAACCAACTTGATAATAACAACTTGGTAATTTTCGATGTTCGATATGACTTAATGAATAAGTCTGCAGGTAGAGAAGAATATTCTTTATCCCATATACCGGGAGCAATCTATGTCGATTTAGGTTTAGATCTGAGTAGAAAACCTTCTACAAACCGCTCAAGACATCCACTACCTCAAACTGAGACCATGAATAAATTGTTTTCTGAGCTTGGTATTAATAGTAATAAACAGGTTATTATTTATGATAATGTATTTGGCGCATTTGCAGCGCGTCTTTGGTGGATGTTAAACCATATGCAACATAAGAGAGTTGCGGTACTTGATGGCGGCTGGCAACAATGGATTAATTTGCAAGGACCGACGTGTTCAAAGATTGAAAAACCTAAAGAAAGTAAATTTAATAATGCAGCCATGAATGATAGTGTGGTTTGTATAGAGAGAGTTAGAAATTTTGATTTAATCATTGATTCAAGAGAGCCATCAAGATACCGAGGAGATTCTGAGCCAATTGATAAAAAAGCTGGCCACATACCTAATGCAATTAATAGATTTTGGAAAAATAATTTGAATAATTCAGGACTCTTCAAAGAGCAAAATATTCTTGTTGAAGAATTCGAAGAACTTTTTGGCGAGACTTCGTCAGAAAACGCTGTATTTTATTGTGGGTCAGGTGTCACCGCTTGCCACAATCTATTAGCTGCAGTTCATGCGGGGTTTAATTTGCCTAGATTGTATGCTGGCTCTTGGAGTGAGTGGTGTGCTACTTCAGGAAAGGAGATAGCAGTATCAAATTGATCGTTATTTATCAAAAAACTATGACACATTCGTCAAAAATAAGATAAAAATATTGTGATTTTGATGAACATAGACAATTATTAAGTTTCATATAGTCAATTTTAAATAGAATGAAATACATAATTTAACCGGTTTAAATAATTTTTTTATTATGAAATATATTTCTTTACAAACACTAAAAATATTAATGTTTTTTGTACTAAGTGCCGGATATGTTTTTGCTGGTCAAAATGATTCAGCAAAAACAGAAATAACCGACGATGCAACTATCAGTGAGGAGGCTAGTTCGCCTTCTGCAGATGAAGTCGTCATTGATGAAAAAGATCAGAATTCAGAGCTTACCTTTGATGCAAACACCTCTTTGCCAGTTGATGTAATTCTGGTGTTAGATAACTCGGGGAGTATGAAGAAAAATGACCCTCAATTTCTAGTGGGAGCAGCAATAAAGGGTTTCATAAATCAAGCAAATGAAAATACTCGCATAGGAATTATTATTTTTGATGCGAAAGCAGAACTTAAAGTTCCTTTAGCGGATGCATCATATGCAGATCGAAATGTAGTTTTGAGTAGTATTAAGGGAATAGACTATAAGGGACAGTTTACCGATTTTCCTGCTGCTATCGAGCGTGCAATATATGAGCTCAAGGAAAATGCTCGTGAAAATGCACAAAAATCAATTATCTTTATGACAGATGGCATTGTTGATACAGGAAATTCCGGTCGTGATATAGAAAAATCTAGGTGGATGCGAGAAGATTTAGCGGCCGATGCTTTTGATAATCAGATTAAAGTAATTGGTATTGCTTTTACAGAAGCAGCTGATTTTCAGTTAATTCAGTCGATTTCACAACAAACATCTGGAAAGTATTTTCGTGTGTTGGCTGCAGAAGACTTACAAAATGTTTTTATAGAAATTGATGAAATTATAAATCAAATACCAAATGCATCATTAACAGCAGAAACAGATAAGGAATTGATAACCAGTACTGCTGAGATTGATAAGACACAAAGCGCACTGAATGAGATAGATAAGACCGTTGATACAATGCAGCCTAGAATTGAAGCGGTCGAAAAAGCTCTATATGAAATAGAAGAACCAAGCTTATTTGCATTTAATTTGTTTTCTGCAATTGCATTACTTTTATTGATTTTGACATTATTATTTTTGTTTTTATGGCGAAAGCGCATATTAAAAGGTGGTGATGATGACTTTTTTCAAGAAGCCTATATAAATGATCCAAAAGGAAAGACTAACAAGCAGGCACACATCCTTGATCAAAGACCAAAAATGATCGGGCGTGTTGCAGGAAAGGATATAGATCATATGGATTATATCGTTGTTAATGAATCAACAATTAGTCGTCGGCATGCTCTTATAGAATATAAGGACTATTCATTTTGGATTATTGACCAAGGAAGCAGTAATGGTACTTTTATAAATAATGAAAGAATCGAAAATGAAGTTAGGTTAAAGCATGGAGATAAAATAAGACTTCACAACTATGAATTTGATTTTATTGTCCCAGAGATGGACGAAAATGATGAGACAATTGTTTATACTCCAGGTATGTCCGTAGTAGATGATATGAATTCAAATGCAGGATCTGTGCCTAATGAAATAACTTATGGACTAGAGGAGATTGCGAATACTCCAAATAAAGAAAAGATCGCACCAGTCAGTAGTAAATCGGAACTACCTGACGGTGAAGAAGTAACAGTGATAAATAATACTAATGATGACAGTGTTGATCTTGATTCGAGTGAAAATATTACTAATTTGACTAATGATGACGTTGATGGTGCAACGATAGACGATGATGACGATGATGACGATGACGATACAACTGTAATAAGCACTATTAATAATTAAAGTTTATTTCATAGTTTTAATAATTTTTGGTGATTGACTATCTCGTGTTGACAATAGCAACATCTTACCAATGAAAAAAGAATACCCCAGCCTCTTACGAATAATTTCTGATGGTAATGTTCATTCAGGGGAAGTGCTTGCTGCGAAATTGGGAGTATCAAGAGTAGCTATATGGAAATCAATCCAATCACTTAGAAATATGGGTTTAGAAATTTCTGCAATTTCGGGGAAAGGATACTGTTTGAATACTAAGCTCGAACTTTTAGCAGGTAGCGATATAAATAACATGTTATCTGAAAAAATAAAAAGGTTTTGTAGAGATATTAATGTTGTTTTGAAAATAAAGTCAACCAACTCGGATTTGCTTAATCGGTTAAATGAGCGAAAATCAATTCATGGTTGCGTTTTGCTGGCAGAATACCAGTCAGATGGAAGAGGACGAAGAAATAAGAAATGGTACTCGCCTATTGCTAGTGGTATTTGTTTTTCTTTAGGGTGGCGCTTTGAGTTAATGCCAATATCTCCCGGGTTATTATCTTTATATATGGGTGTTGCAATAGCTCGAGCACTTGATTCTCTTGAGATTGAAGGAATTGGTCTGAAGTGGCCAAATGATATTATTGTAAAAAATCATAAGATTGGTGGAATATTACTCGATATACGAGGAGAAAGTGCCGGTCCCTTAGATATTGTTATTGGTGTAGGAGTTAATTATAAGCTAGCAAAAAAAGAAATCTTTGATATAAATCAGCCAGTAACTGATATAAGTAGTATTTCAAAAAAATCTTTATCAAGAAATATGATAGCAGCTAGTTTAATTTCAAATATTTTTGAGGTTTTAAGTGACTTACAGGTTGGTTTGAATACTAACCTAGTAGATGAATGGCGTAAGTATGATTGCTATTCTGAGAAAGAGGCCAAGTTAATTTTAGCCGGAGAGGAAATAACAGGGATATTAAAGGGCGTAAATGAGCAAGGTGCATTATTAATATCAGTAGATGGTGAGCTATTAAGTTATAATTCTGGTGAAGTCAGTTTAAGAATTTAAATATGAAATTATTATTAGATATAGGCAATTCTTCAGTTAATTGGGCAAGTGAAAAAGAATCAAATTTTCTATCACAAGGGTCATTTATCTATGACAAAAAGAATATAGAAGATAGTTTAGAAAATAATTTATTGCTTACAGAAAAAACTTCTAAAATATTACTATCCAATGTTGCAGGTAAAGATATTTATAATTCTCTAAATTGCTGGATAAAAAAACATGGGAATATTGAGTTATGGGAATCTTCCATAGATAAAAAATTTGGCGGTTTAAAAATAAGCTACAAGGAAACCGAACAAATGGGAGTTGATCGTTGGTTGTCAATGATTGCAAGTTGGAATAAACATCGATCCCCATTATGTTTAGTTAGTTGCGGTACTGCATTAACAATTGATCTAGTTAATTCCGAAGGAAATCATTTGGGTGGGTACATATTGCCGGGCCATGATCTAATGCACAAAGCATTAGTTGATAATGTGGAGAAAATTAATATTAAAATAACAAATACTCCATCTATTGAGTATGCTTCAAATACAGAGTCAGCCGTAAATAATGGAGTTTTTCTGGCTTTAGTGTCTGCCATAGATCGCATTGTTAAGGAATTTTCATCTGAATTAGGCGTTATGCCTAAATGTATTATTTCAGGTGGAAATGCAAAATTGATTAAACCATTACTTGAATTTCAATTTAAGCATGAACCTAACCTTGTTTTACATGGCCTTCTAATTGCACATAATACTTCAATATAGATTAGGTATTTGCCTTAAATTTTTCGTATAATCGACTGAAAATCATACATAAGAATAAGCAAAGGGATGGTATTTTGCCCCGATAGTTAAATGGTATAACCGATGATTTGTAATCATCTATTGGGGGTTCGATTCCCTCTCGGGGCTCCAATTTTTCGTTAAGATTTAAAAGTTTTATAAAAAAGAAATAAACAATATGAAAATAGTCAGATACATTATCTTAACTACTTTATTAAGCATTGTATGTGTAATCAATTCTAGCGCGGAGATTACATACGATAAGATTCAGTTACTTATAGAAAACGATAAACATAAAGAAGCACTTAATTTAACCGAAGATTACCTTTCTCGCAATAAGTCCGATATTAAATTTCAGTTTTTAAAAGGTTTAATTCTGGCCAGATTAAATAGATATAACGATGCAGAAAAGATATTTTACAAAATGGCAGAGGAAAATCCTAATCTACCCGAACCTCTAAATAACTTAGCGGTAATTTATTCAATTCAGGGAGAATATTCCAAAGCTCAAGAAATACTTAAAAAAGCATTAGAGTCTAACCGAAATTATGAGACAGTTTATCATAATCTAAGCGATCTTTATGCCAAAGTTGCCAGCCGTGCATATAATCAAGCACTTGGTATTTCGCAAACCGAAAGAGGACCAGTAGAGAAACTATTGTTTCTTAGAGAACTAAATTTACCTCAAACTATGCTTATTGAATCTTTGAATCGTGAAAATAAAGAGCTTAAAAGTGTAATGAAGGATACAGAAAAAGTACTTGAAGAAAATAAGCTTGCTATAAAAATTAAAAATCAGGAATTATCTAAATTAGGAGAAGCTCAGAGATCAATTCAAAAATTAATGCAAGAGAAACTTGAGCTTAATATAGAGATTAAAGAGTTGAAGGGTTCTTTGGATGAGGTTATGTATTCCCTTTCACTTAAAGATGAACAATTAGCTAAGCTTGATGAAACAGAAAAAGCACTTGCAGGATTAACAAATGAAAATAAAGGTTTAAAGGATCGATTAGTAAAAGCCGAAGCATCATTAGGTCAATTGAGTAGCTCCCTTTCACTTAAAGATGAACAATTAGCTAAGCTTGATGAAACAGAAAAAGCACTTGCAGGATTAACAAATGAAAATAAAGGTTTAAAGGATCGATTAGTAAAAGCCGAAGCATCATTAGGTCAATTGAGTAGCTCTTTAATTCTTAAAGATGAACAATTAGCTAAGCTTGATGAAAATTTAAATAATATAAATGCAGCTGATTTAAAAAAAGAAAACTCTAATCTCAAAAGTAAAGTTAATGAGACCGAATTATTGCTTGAAGAACTTAAAAAATCAGTGGCTGATGGGGCAGAGGATCCTAGTCCTGATATAGGTCAAAAAACTAACAAACTGAGCGAACAGAAAAAAGCCATAGAAATAGCTATTAATAATTGGGTAAATGCATGGGCATCAAAAAATATAGATAATTATATTTCAAGTTATGCAATGGAATTTAAGCCCTCGAGAGGATTAAGTAGAGCAAAATGGGAATTGCAAAGACGAGAACGTCTAGCCAATCCGTCTTTTATCAAGATAAAATTGACTAATATAAAAATAGAAATTCGTGATGATGGTCTAGCAAATGTAAGATTTACACAGCAATATCAATCAGACTCATATAAAGATGAGGTAAAAAAAATAGTAACAGTGAAAATGATTAATAATAAATGGTTAATTATGCGAGAGCGAGTTCTTTAATGAACATAAAATATAAAATTATAGCATCAGTATTATTTTTCCAAATAAATTTTTTATTTGCTGAAAATAATTTCGAAAAGAATACGTCCTTAACTGTTGAAGAAGTGTCTATATATTCAGAAAAGGTTTTAATTGATGCGCTTGATTTTGTTAAGAATGGTAATGTAGATGAAGCCATTGAAAAATTGGAAAAATTGATAGAATTAAACCCAAGTTTTAATGCAGCACAACTTATTTATGCCGATTTAATGTTATCCCGCTCCCAACCAATCACTGATTTCGGAAATATAACAAATGCACCATATACACGTATAAACTCATTACTAAGTGAGGTAAAAGCAAGGTGGAATTTTCATAAAGCAACAATTGATAACAATAAAATACCATCATCCTTAATAAAGTTAGCTAATAGCCAAAGCCATGTAATTGTGGTTGATGCTTTAACTTCGCGTTTATTTCTCTTTGAAAATAACAATGGTGTTCCAAAATTAAAAAGCGATTTTTATGTAACTATAGGTAAAAATGGAACGGGAAAATATGTTGAGGGAGATCAAAAAACTCCAATCGGAGTTTATTTTGTGACAGGTTTTATTCCATCAGAGGATTTACCCGATCTATATGGAGATGGTGCATTTCCAATCAATTACCCAAATGCTTGGGATCGGAGTCACAATCGAACTGGATATGGAATTTGGTTGCATGGGACCCCAAGCAAATTTTATAGTCGTGCTCCAAAAGATAGTGATGGTTGTGTTATTGTAAGTAATAACGATCTTAATACTTTATCTCGATTTATAGATGTGGGTGAAACCCCCATTGTTATTGTTGACAACATCAATTGGATAACAAAGGATGAATGGGAAAAAAGAAATACCAGCTATAATTTATTTGTTGAACAGTGGCGTCAAGATTGGGAAAGTCGAAATGTTGGGTCGTATTTAAGTCATTACTCAAAGGATTATACAGGACTTGGTAAAAATTATGATTCATGGGTTGAATATAAAAGTAGAATTATTCCAACAAAAAAATTTATTAAAGTTGATTTATCAAATAAAAGCGTTTTCGTTTATCCAGAACCAATCAATTTAATGGTTGTCACTTTTATGCAAGATTATAGTAGTGATACCTTTAGAAAAAAATTTCTAAAAAGGCAGTATTGGAAAATGGAGCAAGATGGTAAGTGGCGTATTATTTTTGAGGGTGCTGCATCCTAGTCATTCTTACTCAGGATCATAATCATAATTTTCTTGTATTACATTGCCGTCATTCTCAACAATATTTTTACGTAGCCAGCCCACCATATCACCCCAAATATTAGAAATTTCTTCTTTTGTAGGCATGATTCCAGCGTATGAGAGCTCCACTGTAATTGTAGGAATTTGACGTTGAACACCAGCAAAGTTTCCTAGAGATCCCGGGTAGGTACCAAGATAGCTTAAGGGTAAACTTCCAAATTTATCTGGTGCAGCTCTAGGACCATCATGATCAATTAATCCGTATGGTGCATGGATAGCTACAATTACATCAGGACGAAAAGTATTTATGTGTCCTACTAACCAGTTACTTTCTGGTTCACTTAGTGCTTCTGGACCTGGGTAGTATCTTGGATCCTTACCTTTTTTATCTATCCAGTATTTTATTGCCGTATTCTCCCAATCAGGTATTGGAAAATTACGATTTAAATCAACATTATTTTCGTTCATTCGCTGCGAATTTTTTCTTAACAAACCATCTGGATTTAATAATGGAACAATATGCCAGTGAAATAGACCGCTATGATGTTTGTTTAGTATATTTAGCCATTTGAAGACCACGCTTACTGATGAATATTCATCGCCATGAGTACCACCTATTAGCAATACTTTTCCAAGGGGCAGGCGATTCTCCAATGGAGGGTATTCTTTTAGTAAAATTGGATCGCCCTTAACCGACTGCCCTTCAGTTGTAGAAAATTTCATATCCATACATTCTTGGATACTAACACTCCCCAATTTATTTCCAATTTTTTCACATTGATTTTTAACAATATGATTGTTGGTATCTGCATTTAAAACTAATGGAAATAAGAATATAAGCAGAGTAGTTTTTAATAAAAATAACATATTAATATTCATAATAATTAAAAAATAATCCAGCAAATATTAAAAGTCCAAAAAAATTATTATTTAAAAATGCTTTCATACAATTTTTACGATCTCTATTTTTTATCAAATATAACTGGTATGCGAATAAGCTTGAACCGAATAATAAGCTTACATAGTATTCAAGTCCCAAGGACGCTTCTTGCCCAACAATAATCAAAGCAACAATTACTAGCGATTGAATTATTCCAATAATTAATCTATCAGCATCATCAAATAAAATTGCTGTCGACTTAATACCAATTTTTAGATCATCATCGCGATCAATTATCGCGTAAATAGTATCATACGCAACAGTCCAAAGTATATTAGCAATAAATAATAACCACGCAATAAGAGGAACGGAATTAGATACAGCAGCAAAAGCCATAGGAATTGACCAACCAAAAGTTACACCTAAAAAAAACTGAGGTATATATATATAACGTTTAAGAAAAGGATAAATACTCGCTAATATAATCGCAATGAATGAAAGCTGAATAGTAAGTATATTTGTTGTTAAAATAAGCAAAAACGCAACACAAATAAGAATGCAAGCAATAGTAAATGCTTCGATTGATGATAATTTATTTGATGCTAAAGGCCTATCTTTTGTCCGAGTGACAAATTTATCAAGATCTTTATCAATTATATCATTTAGAATACAACCAGCTGAGCGCATTAAAAAAACACCTAAAATAAATACAAGAAGAATCTTTTGATCAGGAAATCCTTCAGCAGCTATCCATAACCCCCAAAGAGTAGGCCATAACAGCAAAAAAATACCAATTGGTTTATGTAGTCTCATTAGTAATAGATATTGTTTAAATTTATTTATTTTTGATTTAATTATTTTTATATTCATAAATATATTTTATTGAGAATATTTAACTATTGCAGGGAGAAAAAACTCAACAACAAGCAAAGGTCTATCATCTATATAGAACATCGACTGCCTAACAAATAGATCATCCAATATTTTCTCTTTTAGTAAGGCTTCTATATGAGGCTCATTCATTATTGATATTTTTCCGTATTTTACATTTTTTCGGTTAGTCTGATTATTTTTGAATAGAATTTCACCTAGTGGCTTATGTCCTAATTTTGTAAGTTTTTCGTTCTTTCTATTAAGTGTTCGTCTTGGGATTATAGTTCGCGCATATACTAATTTTTTTTTATTACAGCTTAAGTATGACTCTCTTATAAATGAAATTTCATAATTCCGTAAGGAAAGCAGATGCATTTCATAGGGTAATGCCTTAGCCCATGATTCATTTATTAAATTTATATCAAATCTCCCCATACATTTTTCTTGTATTAGACGAGTAAGTGAACCACTTTCAAACAAAAATGTTCTCAAATTTTTACTTTTAACAGAGAGTCTTGCAATTTGCTTATTTTTCCAGTTTATTTTCAATTATATATTTTCCATTTTATACATTACTATATTCTTGTTTTTTTCCGAGCCAGCGTTCAATTATTAACTTTACTTTTTCTGGCTCATCCTTAATCAATTTTATAGCTATTTTCTGAATTTTTGTTAATAGATAAGAGTCTCTTTTTAGATTTGCTATTCGAAGTTCAGGAATTCCTGCTTGTCGTGTTCCTAAAACTTCACCAGGACCACGTAACTCCAGATCCTTTTCTGCAATTAAAAATCCATCATTTGTAACACGCATTGTTTCAACCCTTTCTTTCGCTAAATCATTAAGTGGCGATTGATAGATTAACATACAATGACTTTCTTCATTACCTCTACCAATTCTTCCGCGCAACTGGTGTAGTTGTGAAAGCCCCAGCCTCTCCGCATTATCAATTATCATCAAACTAGCATTCGGAACATCAAGTCCAACCTCGATTACTGTTGTTGCTACCAAGAGATCTATTTCTTTTTCTTTAAAATCTCTCATTATTTTTTCTTTTTCATTTGGTTTCATTCTTCCATGTATTAATCCAACATTAATTTTATCAAGTTTTTGTTTGAGCTGCTCAGCAGTCGCAATTGCAGTTTCACATTGCAGTGATTCGGATTCATCTATTAGAGTACACACCCAATATGCCTGACATTCCATATTAAGAATTCTTTTTTTAATACTTAATATTATTTCCTCTCTTTTTTTATTTGAATGACTAGTTGTATTTATAGGTATTCGTCCTGGTGGAAGTTCATCAATGATTGAATGATCAAGATCTGCATATGCAGTCATTGTAAGTGTTCTCGGTATTGGTGTAGCAGTCATTATCAATTGATGCGGATATTTATCATACATTTTACCTTTTTCAATTAGAGCGAGTCTTTGGTGAACTCCAAATCTATGTTGTTCATCAATAATGACAAGACCTAGTTTTGAAAAAATAACATTATCTTGGAATAAAGCATGAGTTCCTACTACAACGATAGATTTTTTATCTTTTAGTTTTTCTAAAGCTGAGTCTTTTGAAGATTTTTTTAATTTTCCTGTTAGAAGCACAACATCTATATTGAGATATTCAAACCAATTACTGAAATTTTTATAATGTTGTTCCGCTAGTATCTCTGTTGGAACCATAATTGCTACTTGATAATTATTTTCTATTGTTTGTAGTGCAGCTAGTGCTGCGATTACTGTCTTTCCAGAACCAACATCCCCTTGCAAGAGTCTAAGCATTGCAGAATTTTTATTTAAGTCTGAGAAAATAGTTTGGCATGCTTTTTTTTGCGCATTAGTTAATTCAAAATTTAAATTTTCAAGAAATTTAGGTATAAGATCTTTACTTTTTCTTATTATAGGAGATTCTTCTTTTCTTATTTCTTCTCGAAGCTTAAGAAGCGTCAATTGATGCGCAAGGAGCTCCTCTATGATTAATCTTTTTTGTGCAGGATGGTTTTCCGCAATAAGGCTATCAATATTAGCTGTTGTAGGGGCGCGGTGCACATATTCAAGAGCATCGGTTAATGTCGGCAGATTTTCTTGTGATAATATTTCTTCTGGTAGTAGTTCTGTGATATTTTTTTTATTATTTTTTAACACATCTAAAGCTTGTTCCATTAATTTGCGTATTCGAGGTTGTTGCAAGCCATCAGTACTTGGATAAACGGCTGTTAGTTGTTTTTCTAATTCAATCTCATTATCAAGATCAACTAGACGGTATTCTGGGTGCACTATTTCCAGTGAGCTTGATCCTTTACGAACTTTACCGTAGCAGCGTATATACTGGCCTCTTTTTAAATTATTTTGTTGTGATTTAGAAAAATAAAAAAACCGTAAAATAATTGCTCCAGTTCCATCACTTATACGACACAAAAGTGATCTTCGCCTTCCGTAACGAACTTGAGTTAGTTCTATTTCACCTTGTACATAAGCATCAGTCCCTGCCTTTAATTCGCCTAGAGGAATTAATCTTGTTCGATCAACATATCTATAAGGTAGGTGGAATAATAAATCCTGTATTTTATGTATACCAATATTGTCTAATCTTTCCTGTAATCGAGGACCGATCCCAGTCAATGACATTATTGGATCTGATAAGTTAGATTGTTTTTTTGTCGCCAAAGCAAGAGTACGTTTTGAATATTTTTTATAGTGTCATTATTGCATCCATTTCAACCATTGCTCCTTTAGGTAAATTAGAAACACCAATAACTGCCCGAGCTGGATATGGTTCATTAAAGTATTCGGACATTATTTCATTTACCAGTGGAAAATCTGATAAATCTACTAGAAAAATATTCAATTTACTTACGTCGGATAAAGACCCACCAGAAGCTTTTGCAACAGCATCTAAATTCATAAAAACACGCGTAATTTGTTCCTTAATATCACCATCTATCATTTCCATTGTTTTTGGTATTAATGGTATTTGTCCAGACAAATATACGGTATTTCCTATTTTAACAGCTTGTGAGTATGTACCAATCGCTTTTGGAGCATCATTAGTAAATATTATTTCCCGTTGCATCATCATCTCCTTGTGATCCTTTGATAATTTCTATTTCAATTTCTATCTATTTGTGAGACGTTTTTTATTAATCTAATTTTTCTAATTACTTTAGCTAAATGGTCTCTATTTTTTACTTCTACAATAAATCTTAAAGATGTTTGACGATCGTCTCGTTCTTTCATTTCGACACTATTTATATTAGCATCCGCATCAGCAATTGTTGCCGCAACAGTAGCTAGTACACCTCGTTGATTATTTACATTCATATGGATTTTTACTTGGTACTCACCTTCATTACTTGATTCCCACTCAACATTAATCCACTTTTCTTGTTGTTTTTGATATTTCGCGATGTTTTTACATATTTGTCTATGAATTACAATGCCGCGACCAGCTGTCACAAAGCCATGTATTGGGTCGCCTGGTATTGGATAGCAGCATTTTGAAAATTTAACGACCATTCCCTCAGTTCCTTTGATTGATAACGGGATAATGTTTTTAGACGAACTATCATTTTCATTATTCGATACTATTTTCTTCGATACCACAAGTTGTCTCGCAATTAACGGCGCCATTTTATTACCAAGCCCTATATCTTGAAATAGATCGTCTTCATTACTATCTTTATTTTCTTTGAGAAGATATTTCATATCATTATCATCAATATCTTGATAAGTAAGTGAAAAAAACTCAAGCTCACGGTTCAATAATCGCTTACCTAAAGCTATGGCTTCACTATTTTTAAGATTTTTTAAAAAGTGTCTTATTTGTGATCTTGCTTTTGCTGTTACAACAAAACTTAACCAAGCGGGGTTTGGTTTTCCACTGCTTGCAGAAATAATCTCCACAGTTTGTCCATTTGTAAGCTGAGTGCCCAAGGGAACAAGCTTTCTGTTAACTCTTGCACCAACACATTTATTTCCAATATCAGTATGAATTGCATATGCAAAATCAATTGTTGTTGAGCCACTAGGTAAAGCCATAATTTTTCCCTTAGGGGTGAATATATAAACTTCATCTGGAAATAAATCCATTTTGACATTTTCAAAAAATTCCTCTGGGTTTCCAGCAGTCTTATTCATCTCCAGTATATTTCTAAGCCATTCTTTAGCTCGACGTTGTGTATCAGTACGATCTTTATTACCTTTAACTGAGCCTTTTGCTATATTTTGAGTTTTATACAACCAATGAGCAGCAATCCCAGTTTCCGCAACATCATTCATTTCTTTTGTACGTATTTGTATTTCAATTGGAACGCCATATGGTCCAAATAAAGCTGTATGTAGAGATTGATATCCATTTGTTTTTGGTATTGCAATATAATCTTTAAATTTTTCCGGCACTGGTTTGTATAAATTATGTACAGTACCAACTGTTCTGTAGCAAGTATCGACATCATCTACAATAATTCGAAAAGCATATACATCATAAACGTCGGAAAATGAGAGATTTTGATCACGCATTTTTTTATAAATTCCATACAGATGTTTTTCTCTACCAAAAATTTGTCCAGGAATTTTTTCTTGTCGCATTCTTCTTTTCAAAGCTGTACGAATTTTTGTAATTACCTCCTTACGATGACCTCTTGCTTTGTTTATTTGCTCATTTAGTATCCTATATCTAAGCGGGTATAAAGTTGCAAATCCAAGTTCTTCTAGTTCTAAACGAATTGAATTAACACCAAGGCGCAAAGCAATGGGCGCATATATATCAAGCGTTTCTTTTGCTATTCGTATACGTTTCTCAGATTCCAATGCGCCAAGTGTGCGCATGTTATGAAGACGATCAGCAAGTTTGACTAGAATTACACGTATATCTGCGCTCATCGCCATCAGCATTTTTTGGAAGTTATTAGCTTGAGCTTCCTCGAAACTTTCAAATTTAACTTTATCCAGTTTACTGACACCATCAACTAGTTCAGCCACGCCTTTACCAAATTTCTTTCTAATTTCAGTTTTTACTGTTTGAGTATCCTCAATAACATCATGGAGTATTGCGGCTGCTAATGTTTGATAATCCATTCGCATATCTCCAAGGATATATGCAACTTCAAGTGGATGATGTATATACGGTTCTCCGCTTATACGTTTTTGTCCTTGGTGTGCTTCGGCACTAAATTGATAGGCGAGCTGAACTTTATCAACCTGCTCTGGTTGTAAGTAAGTGCCAATTGTTTTGCTTAGCTCATTAATTGTTAACATAGCTTCTCTTTGGATGCTGTTTTACATAGAGCTATATAATACAACAGCAATATAACACTTGCTGCGTCTTTCTTCTGACAGGGAAATTTTAGTTATTTAGAAAGAGGGGGAAGTTCGAAAACATCCTCGGTTAGCTCTTCCTCTGTATCTAGTTGATTTATTTTATCAATATTGTCTGTATTGACTAGGTTTTCGGCTATTTCACGAAGTGCAATCACAGTTGGTTTATCATTATCGGGAGGTACAAGAGGGTCTGAGCCAAGAGAAATTTGACGAGCACGTTTACTTGCAAGCACAACTAATTCATATCTGTTGACTACATTTTCTAAACAATCTTCTACTGTTACTCTAGCCATCTAAATTCCTCATTTCACTTTTGAATTAAATAAGCGCCACATATTACCGAAATCAGTCTCTTTGCGCCATTATTTTGCTGATAAAATCATCGTGCGAGCTATTTCTCCTATTATGATCTGTTTTCGGATCAGATATAATTTCATTTAATTTGGCTACGGTCTCATCAAATTTGTCATTTACAACAATAAAGTCGAATTCTTTGTAATGGGAGATTTCATCAAGAGCAGCATCCATCCTTTGTTTGATAGTCGTAGAACTATCTTTTTGTCGGTTGATCAATCTTTCCTCTAGGGTTATATAGTCAGGCGGCAAAATAAAAATACCAATTATTTCAACTCCTTTCGCTTTAATTTTTTGCATGCCCTGCCAATCTATTTCAAGAATAATCTTTTTCCCTGTTTGTATTTGAGATTCGACAAACGAGTGGGATGTACCATAGTGATTGCCAAATACTCTTGCGTGCTCGAGGAAATGATTTTCTTCAATTAATTTTTTAAATGATTTTTCATCAACAAAAAAATAATCTTCCCCCTCAATTTCACCATCTCTTGGCTTACGTGTTGTATGAGATATTGAAATAATTACTCGATTATTTTTTTTTGATAGCTCTTTTAGAAGTGATGTTTTACCTGCCCCAGATGGAGCAGCTACAACAAAAAGCATTCCATTTTTAGCATTCATTATAGTTATTCAATATTTTGTATCTGTTCGCGCATTTGTTCGATTAGAACCTTAAGTTCAACAGATGCATTACTTGTGTGTAGATGATTTGATTTTGATCCTAACGTATTTGATTCTCTATTCATTTCTTGCATTAAAAAATCGAGGCGTCGTCCTATAGGACCTGATTGATCTAGAACTCTCTCAACTTCTTCGGTGTGTGCGAGTAGTCGATCAATTTCCTCTGCTATATCCATTTTTTGAGATATAAATAGTAATTCTTGTTCGAGACGATCATTATCTAATTCATTTACCAGTTCTTTTGCCCGTTTTTTCAATTTTTCACGTAATTTTTTTTGTATCATTGGTATTTTTTTCTGCGTGTTGCTAACAATTTTTTTTATTTTTGAACAACGCTGAACTAGCATTTTTTTTATTTTTTCTCCCTCACGTTTGCGTGTATCTATTACAACATCCAATGTCTGGCCAAGTAATTTTAGGATTGACTTATTTATTTTTGTTGGCTCAAGCGAATCTTTTTCAAGAACTCCAGGCCATTGAATTAAATCTAGTGCACTCAAAGCGCTTGGGTTCGATAAATTAATACTTGTATTTTCTGCTGCATCAATCACTTTTTTTAGGACATCCTGATTAATCAATAGGGGGTCATTTTTTGAGGTATTTTTATCTATTCTTATATTGCAATCAATTTTCCCTCTTTTTAGCTTTCGGGAAATATTTTCACGAATCTTTTGTTCAAGCGATCTCAATTCCTCAGGCATACGAATTGATATCTCCAAATAACGATGATTTATGGTTCTTATTTCACATGCAATTGAATTATCGTTTTTTTTATCTTCAGTTCTGCCATATGCTGTCATACTGTGAATCATAAAATTTCCTTTTATATAATATTTTACCAATAGTAACGTTTCATACCCGTCAGGGAAATACGTAGACACATTTTAACGTTATAATACATTACTTTTTAGCGGGAGGCTTATATGCGCTCAGATGGACGTAATTCAGATCAACTCAGACAAGTTAATATTACCAGAGATTATACCTGTTACGCAGAGGGCTCGGTATTAATTGAATTTGGTAAAACTAAGGTTATATGTAACGCAAGCATAGAGAGCGGGGTACCTAATTTTTTACGTGGCCAAGATGTAGGATGGATTACTGCAGAATATGGAATGCTGCCACGCTCAACAGATTCGCGGATGCGACGCGAAGCGGCGCATCATAAACAAGCGGGGCGGACGATGGAAATTCAAAGATTAATTGGGCGCTCACTTCGTACTGCAGTAGATATGGATTTATTAGGTGAAAATACCGTTATTGTTGATTGTGATGTAATACAAGCAGATGGTGGCACACGAACAGCATCAATTACGGGAGGCTATATTGCCTTGTATGACGCGGTTAATAGAGCTATGGCAGACGGTTTAATAACTAGTAATCCAATTAAAGCTAAAATAGCTTCTATCTCAGTTGGTATTTATCAGGGTGAAGTATTATTGGATTTAAACTACAAAGAGGATTCAGCAGCTGATACAGATATGAATGTTGTGATGGATGAAAATTTTTCTTTTATAGAAATTCAAGGAACTTCAGAAAAACGACCATTCACAAATCAAGAACTAAACGGCATGTTAGATTTAGCCAGAAAAGGTATTAGCAAATTATTTGAATATCAAGAGAAGGTTATAGGATAGTAATATTGAAATATAAAAAAATAGTTTTAGCAACCAATAATTTGAATAAGGTTAGAGAAATAAATGAATTATTTCAAGAAAGCATATATAAGATTATTCCGCAATCTGAATTTAAAGTGACTGAAGTAGAAGAAACAGGAAAAACGTTTACTGAAAATGCTTTGATAAAAGCACGTAATGCTGCAAAGTATACAGATTTGCCTGTCATAGCTGATGATTCAGGAATTGAGGTTGATGCATTAGATGGACGTCCTGGAATTTTTTCTGCACGTTATTCTGGAATAGGAGCTACAGACAAAGATAATTTGACAAAGCTTATAAAAGACATCAAACATATTGATAGAAAAAATTGTCAAGCAAAGTTTATTTGTGCGATGGTTTATATTGCATATGAAAATGATCCGAATCCTATAATAGTGGAAGGAATTTGGAAGGGATATGTGATAACAAAACCACGTGGCGTGAATGGATTTGGCTATGATCCGATATTTTACGTCCCTGAATATGAATGTACGTCGGCTGAGTTAGATAGAAAGAAAAAGAACCAACTAAGCCACCGCGGACAGGCTATAAGAAAACTAACTAAGAAGCTAAATGAAATAAAATAGTAAATGAAGAAATATTTTGATGTAAATAGCCCCTCTAGTGTGCCGCTTTCACTTTATATACATATTCCTTGGTGTATAAAGAAATGTCCATATTGTGATTTTAATTCACATGAGGCATCAATATCTTTTGACGAGCAAGGTTATGTTGATGCGCTAATAAAAGACCTTGAAGTCGAGTTACCTCATATTTGGGGAAGATCAATCGTAAGTATATTTATTGGAGGAGGCACTCCAAGTTTATTTTCACCCGAGTCAATAGATAAGTTACTTAGCTCAATTCGTGCATATTTAAATTTTAATTCAAGTATCGAGATAACTTTGGAAGTAAACCCGGGGACAGTAGAAGCAAACAGATTTTCTGAATATAAAGCTGTTGGTATAAACCGCCTATCGATCGGAGTGCAAAGTTTTAATGATAAATATCTCAAATTACTGGGAAGAATACATACCTCTCGAGAAGCAGAGAAAGCAATTTCGATCTGTAAAGGAGCAGGGTTTAAAAATTTTAATATCGATTTAATGTTTGGTTTGCCCAGTCAAAACACAAACGATGCTTTATTAGATCTCAGTACAGCTTTTGATCAATTACCAACACATATTTCATGGTATCAATTAACTATTGAACCGAATACCCAATTTAGTTTTAATCCACCTAATCTTCCTTGCGACGATAATATTTGGTCTATGCAAAAAGAAGGACAGGAATTACTCAAATGTAACGATTTTTTTCAATACGAAATTTCTGCGTATGCAAAGAAAAAATTTGCATCAATTCATAATACTAATTACTGGGAGTTTGGAGATTACATTGGGATAGGAGCAGGAGCACATAGTAAAATTACAAATTTTAATGATGGAAAAATTGAAAGATTTTCCCGACATAGAGTTCCAAAACGTTATATTGAGTTAGCCGGCCATAGTGACGTTATTGCTCATAAAAAAATATTGGATTCTGATGATATTTCGCTCGAATTTATGATGAATACACTGCGTTTAACTAATGGCATACCAGCTAATCTTTTTTTTGAAAGAACAGGATTGCATATGAATCAAATAAAAAAGGAGTTGAAATATGCTAAAGACAGGGGTCTTCTTGATTTATGTGGCGATCAAATAGTAGCTTCTAGCCATGGCCAACGGTATTTAAATGATTTACTTGAAATATTTATGAAATAGTTGAATATCATTCCCCCATAATTTGAAAAACAATATTTCGTTTTCTAGATTGAGTATCAAAATCAATTATTACTACATGCTGCCATGTTCCAAGCATAAGTTTTTTATTCAAAAAAGGAATAGCTAATGACTGACCTTGAATTTGTGCGCGCAGGTGACTATGCGCATTATCTTCTCCCGCATTTAAAGTATTATGACTCCATTTTTTATCTTCAGGCACCAATTTTTTCCAAATAGTTTTCGTATCGCTACGAAGGCCAGGCTCATCCTCAAAAATCATGACCGAGGCTGTAGTATGTTTGACAAATATAGTAATAACGCCATCATCCATGTCTATCTCTGAAAGTGTATCTGACATTTTTTTTGTTATATCTCTAATTTCATCATCACCTTTCATATTCAGTGCAAATTCTTTTGTAATTACTGGCATACATTTTCCTCGGCATTAATCGATCTTAGATAGTCAAGTTCTTCCTTAGAAATATTCCCATCTCGTGCATCTTTTAGAATATCATCAAATAAACCATTAGCTAATAGTTTACGAAGCATAAGTAATACTGCTTTACCAATTCTACCTTCATTCATAAGTTTATTAAGATAGCCCAAGGCTTCTGAAAAACTCTCCTCTCCACGATTGTAATAATCGTTTCCTCGATTTCTATTGCTGTATGCTTCTAGTTGTTCACATGCTACAAGAATTTCACCTAATTCTCTTGTCCAGGCAGGCGCACTATTCATTTTTTCAGGGTAGTAATAATACAGCACCACTTTTTCCATCCAATCTTTCCATTCAATATCCTGTTTCTTGAGCTTAGGCTTAATTCTTTTCATTTGTCGTTTAAAACGTCTCGCATAGCCTAGTCTCATTTCTACTTGTTCTTTTGTCCAATCAACATTTTCAATTCCAATATTACGAAGTTTTGAGGAGAACATATCCAAAAATGCTTCGGTTTCTTTTCCATATATTGTGTCCGGGTATCTTTTACGCCATTCTAAAGGCCGTGTTGGTATATTATTATTTTTTGCCCATGACCATATTTCCCCAAATAATTTTTGGTCTAGACCGGCACGGCCTAAGTCATGTAAAAAACAACTAATTTGATACTCATAGATAATTTTTTCATTATGACCTAAATATTTAGCTACAACTGCACTCATTTTAGCCGTTCTGATTACATGGCCTTTATCGTAACCTGAAATTATTTCACCTTTTTTTTCAGGGTGTGGATAATCGTAGTATTTCAACAATTCTTCAACTGTTGATTCAGGAATCCATATTAATGATTTAGGTAATATTAGTTTCATATTAGAGAGTCTAAAAGAAAGATAAAGTAAAAGTAAATTAAATATAGTTATAGGTAAGAATATTTGTTATTTTTTATATTATGTTAATAATTACTATTAAAAGCAGGTATTTTTTTACATTAATTCTGCTAATTTCAATAATTGCGGGCTGTACGAAAAAAACTCCAGCTCTACCTCTACTTTCAAATGATTCAGTAGTCCTTGCTTTTGGAGATAGTCTTACCTATGGTTATAATGTGACTAAAAATAAAAGCTATCCTGCGTTGCTTCAAAAATTAACAGGACTAAAAGTCATTAATGCAGGTATTTCAGGAGAGGTTTCTGAGGAAGGTTTAGCGAGATTTCCAAAAGTTTTAAATGATTATAATCCAAAATTAGTGATCCTTTGTCATGGCGGAAATGATTTACTTCGTAAAATGGATATCGAAGAAATGGAGTCTAATATACGGGCTATGATACAGCTATCATTGGATAGAAAAATTCCACTTATTTTACTTGGAGTACCTAAGCCAGGCATATTTTTATCCTCAGCAGATGTTTATAAAGAAATTGCTAGTTCAATGAATACTATTTTTATGGAGGATCTAGTATCTAATGTGCTCAGCGATAAATTACTAAAATCTGATTCGATTCATCCAAATGAGAATGGCTATAATGTAATGGCTGAAGAAATATATTCATTATTGTTAGATTCAGGCGCTATTAAATAACAATTTAATAAGTTTAATATATAATTTTTTAATTTCTATAGGAGGGTTTGATGCAGCAAATTAATGAAATGCTTCTTCCATTTTTTCAAATAGGTTTTCTACTATGTGTAGCTTTTTTGTTAATATGGAATAGGGTGCTTATACTACGAGTTGTCAAATTTAGACGTGAAAAGAAAATAATATTAGGTACAGGCGATGACGAAGAGTTAATACGTGCTATTAGGTGCCATGGAAATTTCGTTGAATGTGTTTCTATAGGAATTATTATTCCGATTATTCTTTTTTTTCAAAAAGAATTTGTAGTCTTTAGTTTCGTAGCACTAGTTTTGTTATGCATTGGAAGATATTTTCATTCAGAGGGACTCAAAAATGTTGATGAAAACTTAGATCTTAGAAGGAAAGGAATGTATTTTAGTTATCGCTATGCAAATATTGTATCACTTACTGGTGTTGCTCTTTATATTTTGCATATTATTATGTCTCTTTGAAACTTTTTTTGAGGGAAGCGTAAACCAATCCTCTTTTGTGATTTCATGAAAATGGTCAGCTTCCTCAATAATTAGTCTAGAGGTTGTGCTTACAACAGCGGCAATTTCAACGCGCACGCCCTCTGATTTAAGATGTCGCACTAGCTCGATATAATCCGAATCGCCTGACATAATGATTATTGTATCGACTTTATCTGCAACTTGAATTGCATTGATAGATAGTGGTATATCAGCACTTTTATGACATGGCCTTACTGATCCGTGATAAAAATTATGTAAACGTTCCTGAAGTTTATTTGAAATATGCTTACCTTCTCGAAAATAAACTAGACGACTTAAACCTCTATTGACTAAAAGTTTTGGTATCAATATATCAAAATTTAACATTGTATTAGTGTCATTTGATTCTGAATGAACACTTCGTTCTATATTGTTTCCATCAATTAAAATTGCAACTGATTGTGAGATTGCTATATTTTCTCTATTATTTTGAGTTTCAGTGATTTCATTCATAATGTTTTTTGCAAAATTTCATTAATTAATTTTTTTATTATCATCTTCTGTTTTTGTTTTTATATTGTAATTTGCATTCTGCCTTTTAATGTTAACAGCATGCTTTTGTTGATATATGTCAAATACTTTTTCAGCAGTCAATCCAGCACACATCATCGCTGAAACAAGAAAATGTAATATATCGATTAATTCTACACGTATATTTTGTAAATCAATCTCATCTTTACTCCACCATTTCCATAATAGCTCATTATCTAATTCTAGTAATTCTTCTTTTATTGCTTTTGAATAGTTTGCTAACCACTCATTGGGCAGTTCATTAACCATTATTTGATTTTTTTCTACCGCAGCCATAATCGTTTGCATATTTAAGTCATTACCCGATTTATCCTTAATATTATTCTTTTTAAAGACATAATTATTAAGATCTTGCTGCATTTTGAAAATGTCTTTTAACATAGCTATCTCCGCATCTGATTACATATATACTTTATTACAATTCACTTCATATAGTGTTATATAAGCATAAATGTCTTAGTTTGTTTAATACTATATAATAATATTTTTTATATCTACTTATCTTTTTAATGTTTTAATCAATTAAACTAATAAAAAATAAAAATATGCAAGTTAATAAAAGATACATATTGCATGGCTTTTTACCTGCTTTTTTTTCTGCATGCTTTTTTGCTGTCATGGTTGCTTGTATTAAAATTGTATCCTCTGAATTATCAGTAATACAGCTAGTGTTTTTAAGAAGTTTTGTTGGCCTAATAATTATTTTTCCTATAATTATTCCTCGAGGCATCCAATTTTTGAAAACTTCGGTAATTCATATGCATTTAATAAGAGGCTTAATAAGTATTTCAGCGATGACTTGTTTATATTTTGCTATCGCAAATATTGGCTTGTCTGAGGCTACATTGTTAAATGCAGCATCTCCTTTATTCATAGCATTATTAGCTTTTCCAATTCTTAATGAACGTATTAATTTAAAAATTTTCTTTATTTTACTCATCGGATTTTTTGGAGTCGTTCTTATTTTAAAGCCTGGTACGTCTATGTTTTCTATTGGTGCTATTATTGGACTTTGTTCAGGTTTTTTTATTGCCTGTGCAAAAATATTAATACGATATATGGCTAATACTGAACCTGTTATGCGAACTGTTTTTTATTTTAGTGTTTTTTCGACAGCGTATTCTGGCATAGCAATGATATGGTTTTGGGAAACCCCCAGTACTCATGATTTATTAATTATGATTTTTGCAGGTATCTGTGCAACAGGAGGTCAAATGCTCCTAACATATGCTTTTACAAACAATCAAGCATCCACGGTATCTCCATTTACATATGTAACAGTAATGATGGCAACAATATTTGCCTGGATTGGATGGGGCGAATTACCAGACCTAAGTTCTGGTATTGGTGCTTTTTGCATAGTCAGCTCGTGCTTATTTTTAATATTTCAAGGAGGGCTACCAACTGCTTGGAAACGTAAGGAATTAAATTAAAACTTTGAAGTTACTTTGATCTAGCTATTACATCTAAGACATGTTTAATTATTTCATCTGGCGCTTCCCTATGAATCTGATGCCCACTATCATTGATAATTGTCTGCCAGCTATTATTGCTTAATTTCAAAAGGTCTTTCTGCATGTTTTGCCACTCTGATTCAAGAGAGATTCCATCAATCACAGGTAGTTGACCTTTTCCTCTAGACAAAATAGCAATCGGTATATCTTTTATAGGTCCTGAATGTTTAACTTGGTAGGCGCTTTCTTTAAAATATTTTAATTCGCCCATTTGAGCAAAAGTTGCTTTACGACTTGAGTTCAAAAAGTACCAATACTTTTCAAATTTACTGAAATCCTCTGGGGCAAGGTTTTTCCGGCCTGTTATCAGGGGTTTTTTCTCTGTATTGTCTAGTGCGGATAACCGATATATTTGGTCAGGATGGGAGGAATCGACTAAGACTAAACCAACTATATTTAGTGGAAACTTGGCTGCTAAATAACGGGCTGTAAATCCACCAAATGAATGTCCAATGATAACAAAGGGACCAGGCACTTCAGCTTTTTTAATTAAAAGATTCAACTCGTGAACAATAGTTGCTGTTGTCCTCATGCCTCTACCGGGATCACTCCATCCATAACCTGCTCTGTCATAAAGACAAACGCGATTAGTATTGGATAACCGTTGAGCGATTTTGTACCAGCTTGCTGATGATTCAGCGATACCAACATCTATTAGAATTGTTGGTAATTTATCACCAAGGCAGTCTATGTACATTGTTTGAAACCCAATATTAATAAAACGCCCTGGTGGTTTGAATGGTTTATGATCATCAGCATGAACATTCATAATAACGGGGATTGCTAAGCAAATAGCATAAAAAAGATCTTTTAGTTTTTTTGAGATTTTCATTATTAATTATCGATAACTATCTCTTCAGCTGTAACAATCTCAGTAAGTGCTTTTTCAAGAATGGATCTAGCATGCCCAGTCATGTTGCCTAACAATCTATGCAATTCAGCATCTTTCTTATATCTAGTTATACATTCCTCACTGTATGCTTCGAATTGCAATAACTTAATTATAATACTAGATAAGTGCTGAGGACACTCGCATTTAATAGTTGACGATGCTGATGATAGCTGTATCAATTGTTTAGTTGTGTAAGTCTTTTTTGGAGAAGACTTACGTATGTCCGAGTCGATAGCTATAACCTCTGCAGGTTGTTTGCTTTTAGCGATATTTCTAATTTCAGTTCTAAGATGTTCAACTGAGATCGGAGCTTGAAAGAAAACAATATTGTTTTGGCCTAATTTTTTCTTTGTGGAATTATTCATAAATCCATAAATAAGTACCAGCTGGTTCGCACCCGATTGTTTATACAATCTTTCAATATTATGCACATGATCACTTTGTATAGTTGGGAATTCCATAACTAATATATCGATTTTTTCTGTATTTTCTCTTTTGTTAAAATCTTCCTCATTTCTATAAATTCCAGAGAAGTAGAAATTAGAATCAACCGCATTTGAGTATTCTAGTTGTAAAGACAGGACATCTCCTATGGCTACAACACTATTTTTCCTCTGCATGTCAGTTGTATCTGTTAATTGATTTCCTTTTGTTGCGAATTCCAAACGCTGACTGAGTTCACCATTATTCAGTTTTGCAATACTACCAATTGCATGACCCTTATCGACAAGAAGCTTGAGTAGAGTAAGACGATTTATATCTTCACGTCTGTATAATCTATCTGCTTTCTCAGAACGATCAGGCACTACAACACTATAACGCCTCTCCCAAATACGAAGAGTATCAACAGGAATGTTTGTGATACGGGAGACAACTCCAATTTTAAATGTGTTAGTTAAGTCTTTTTCTAAATTACTGTTTGAATATGACATAGCAATTTACTCGTGTTTGTTAAGTTAAACACAATATAGACATAATATGGACAGGAGTCGATAAGAATTGAATTTTGACGTGTACAAAGCACATGGTTTGTAAAAATATTTTATAAATAACTGTTTTTATTATATATTTTTTTAAATTATTGTCATGGACAAAAAGTTATATATTGTGCGATTTCTTAGTATTTTTGGGGCATGCAAATACAATTGATTAATATGAAACACAAGTCTAAATTAAATACATGACCAATCAGTCTCGTAATCTTGCTAATTTGATTATGTCCAGAAGGACAATTCACAATTTTGTTCCAGATAAGGTGCCAGATATATCGTTAATCAAAGAAGCTATCGAAATTGCATGCTGGGCTCCCAATCATCATCTTACAGAACCTTGGCGTTTTTATTTACTGGGTAGCGAAACGATTACTAGCGTATGTGATTTGAATAAAAAGATCTTAACTGCGAGCAGCAGTAGTGATGCCGCACAAAAAAAATATTTACGATGGCTTAATATCCCAGGCTGGTTAATTGTAACATGTAGAAAATCTGCAAATGAACTTACCTATTACGAAGACTATGCGGCGTGTTGTTGCGTGATACAAAATTTCATGCTTTATCTTTGGAGCAATGGTATTGGGACAAAATGGTCAACTGGAGATATCATAAGAGATGATGAATTTTACGATATCATTTGGGTTAATAAAGATTTAGAGAATGTTGTTGGAATTATTTGGTATGGTTATTCAGAGGATACCCCAAAAACTACTAGAAAAAATATATCGAAAACTCTAATTGAGTTACCATAAATTCTAGCTAGATACAGTCTCGTATCTTTATCCATTTTTCATCAGCAATTCCTATTTTTTTTGCCTCTGCAAAATACTCATCACAAAGATCGACCTGAGGATTGGTCGATCTAGATAATATCCAAGCGTACTTTAGTGTGGGGCCAATGACTAAAGCCATCGTGTAATCATTATCTAACTTTACTATGTTGTAGCCTCCGTAGAACGGCCAAAAGAAGGATACTTTTAGACTTCCAATATTTTCATTATTAACAAAATAAGCTTTGCCAATAGCCTCTTTCCATTTTGCATTACTTGGGTTTTTCCCTCGGTTAATAACAGTAATTCCACCATCTTCTCTGAGTGAATATTCAGCGTAAACTTCAACTAAATCTCTTTCAAAACTGTGATCAAGCCTAGCTATTTCATGCCATATTCCAAGATATTTATTAATATCAAAATTAGAGATCGGCCTTACACCTTTTGGTGTTGTTGTGCAGGCTATTATGCTAACTATAAAAAAAGTGATTACAATATTTTTTTTAAGATCCATATTTCTTATACTTCTTTATTAATTTGACCCATATCTTTATACTATTTAGTCTATAAAAAATAAAAGAGTTTTTTAAATAATTTTGATCTTGTTTTAGGAGTACTAGCTCGAATGCGATTTTTCATTGTATTTATTGCCTTATTTCTTATCCATGGATGTTCAAACGATGGGGATGGAGAAGGTATTGTTGAATATGATTCAGAGCAAGTTACCATCAATGTTGATCATGCAACTGATGAGATTGAGTTTATGCTAAAACGATCGATTGCAGGGATTGAAGATCTCGTTTTTTTATATGCAGATAATGGATGGCGTACGGAAGAATTACAACGTCAATTGATGGAAAAAATAGATGAGTTAATGCTGTTTTATTTTGAAAATGGACGTGATATGTCAGAGTTAGAGAAAAAACTTGTCGAAATTGATAGGCAACTTAAATCATTAGAATATTAATATAGAGGATAATAATCGCAATGACATTAAGAATATTTTTTTTACTCATCACTATTTTTTTCAATGGGAATGTTTTAGCTGAAAAAGAATATGATGCTATTGAATTTCGGGAGCTAAATTTGTCGCTTATCGCTGCGGCTAGAGATGGAGACATAGATAGTGTAAGAAAACGTCTTGATGAGGGCGCGTCAATTAAGGCGAGAAATCGCTTTGGTAATACAGCGCTGATCTCAGCAACAAGAGCCGGTAATCTTGACATTGTTAAGTTGCTTGTCGAGGAGGGCTCAAATGTCGATATGTTAAATACCAATGCTGAAACTGCCATAATGAATGCTGCATCACGAGGACATGAGGACATAGTCAGGTATCTAATCGATAAGAATGCTGATATTCACAAGCTGAGTGTTAAAAATATTTCAGCACTTATGGAGGCTGTTTTTGCTAATCATGAATCCATAGTAAAAATCTTTCTTAAGTTGTACGCAGATGTAAGTGTTATTGATTGGTCGGGAAAGACAGCACTTAATTATGCATCAGCAAATGGTAATGTGAAGATTATTAAGTTACTAGTGGAGCATGGAGCGGATATTAATCGTCAAACTAAGAATGATTTAACATCATTAATGTGGGCAACAGGCTATCAAAAAACCGAAGCTGTAAAAATTTTATTACAATTAGGCGCTGACAAATCGTTAAGAGATAATCGCGGTTTAACGGCATTAATGATCGCAAAAGAGAATAATTTCAAGGAAATCATTAAGCTTTTAGAGCAGTAAGTTTCTAAATAGAAAATCCTGTTTGCTAAAGTTTAAGGTTTAAAACCCGCAAGATAATCTGCGAGAGCATCAATCGCTTCGTCACTAGTATCAGCAAACAATGAATTTTTAGCAGCAGAGTTTGTTCGAACCTTATTTTTAAAATCTAGCATTATTTTTTTCAAATATTCGTAATTCTGTCCTGATAACCTAGGAGTTCCGCTCGCGCCCTCAAAACCACCGAGATGGCATTGCACACATTGTCCTGCTGAAATGTTTTGTTTTGCAATCTTGGCCTTGTTAGGGTCTGACTCATACTTAATTTCTGGCCATGCTTGCTCAGAGAAATATCCAGCAAGTAGTTTCATTTCATCCTTGTTAAGGTCTTGAACCATGGCAGCCATTACTTCGTTCTTGCGCAGGCCTGATTTTAAATCCTTAAGTTGGACATAACTATAATAGAAGTTTTGACCAGCGAGAATTGGATATACAGGCATAATCGTTACACCAGAATCTCCATGGCATGAAGCACACAACTGGATCTTACCTTTCATTTTTGCATTCATTTCCGGGGAGCTACTCTCCTCTGCATATGAAGTTGAGATAGAGTAGAGGACAAATAATAATGTGATGATATATTTTTGGAACATAGTAAATTCCTTATTTTTATATATGACTTGTTATTACATTAAATCGTTCAGCTGTGTTTGTTAGTTAAAAAAACGGCCACCATAAAGGCGGCCGTTCATTAACACACTTTGTTATAATTATTTCAATTTGTAGGCAATAATTTCATTACCACGCTTTGAGTTAATTTGTGCATTACCACCAGAACCAACTACGATGTATTGCTCACCACCAACATTATATGAAGATGGAGGTGCATTAACACCAGCATTAGTCTGATCTTGCCACATTAATTCACCGGTAGTTGAGTTATAAGCTTTGAAAAGCCCATTTG
>CAJWRJ010000018.1 GCA_913046215.1 uncultured Legionellales bacterium
TAATTGATGAATACGGGGCAGATACGGTTCGTTTATTTATGATGTTTGCATCACCCCCGGAACAAAGTCTTGAATGGAAGGATGAAGGTGTTGAGGGCGCGCATCGTTTTCTAAAAAAACTATGGAAGTTTGCGAGTACACATATTAATGAAGGTCAATCTCCAACTCTGGATCCCGCTTCAATGACTGATGTGCAAAAAGAGTTGCGTCGTAAGATTCATATGACAATTAATAAAGTAAATGACGATATTGGTCGTCGATATACTTTTAACACAGCAATTGCTGCGGTAATGGAAATGATTAATGCTTTATCACGAAGTGAGTTGAAAAGCGACAATGACCACGCAATTATGCGTGAGGGTATTGAAACAGCTGTTCTGCTGCTTTCTCCAATCGTTCCGCACATAACTGATGCGCTTTGGGTTGAACTCGGGCATTGCGAACCCCTAATTGACACCGCATGGCCCAAATCAGATTCAGATGCATTAGAGCAAAATGAGATAGAAATGGTTGTTCAAATTAATGGCAAACTTCGTGGAAAGATAACCGTTACAAAAAATTCAAAACAAAAAGAAATTGAAAATCAAGCAGTTGAAGATGAAAAAGTAAAACGAAATTTAGAAGGTAAAACTATTAAAAAAATCATCGTAATCCCAGAACGATTAGTGAACATCGTAGTATCATAGGGTAATATACAATGATAATAACTTGTTAAAGCTATTAAGAGGAAATTAATGAAAGTTCGTTTATTACTAATTTATTTCTTACTGTTAACTACGGCATGTGGTTTTCACTTGCGTGGTTCTCAATCTGGAAACATTAATATTAATAATATCTATATCGATAGTATATCTGCTTCTCAACTAACTCAGGAAGTTAAATCACAATTGTCGGGTACTGCAAATGTGTTTGCAAATTCAGCTCAGAGTGCATCATTTGTAGTTACTTTAAAGGAGGAAAGTTTTGAGAAATCAGTATTAAGTGTATCTCCAGAAACGGGAAAGGTTGAGGAATATCAAGTACTACTAAAAGCAAAAATGGATTTGGTCAAAGCTGATGGTACCTTCATCATTGAAGATGAAACATTAACAGTAATTAGGGATTTTGCGTTTGATGAAACTGCTGTACTAGGAGAATTTTCAGAAGAATCAATTATACAAGAAGATCTTATACGTCATGCTGCCAATCAGGTTATCCGCCGACTACAAGCATTAATCTCTTCGTCAAAATAATAATATTAAGTTAAAGATGCGGCTAAAGATTAATCAACTTGAAACACATCTAAAAAATTCAACAAATAAACCAATCTATGTTGTAAGTGGTGATGAACCATTTCAAAAACAAGAGTGTATAGATCAAATTAGAAACCACTATAAAAAACAAGGCTTCAATGAGCGGGTCGTATTAAATGTTAGTAAAGGCTTTGATTGGAACTTAATCAACGAAGCAAATAATAATTTATCATTATTTTCTAATCAAAAGATAATTGAACTAAGAATGAAATCACCTAAGCCTGGAAGAGAAGGTGGCAATATACTGCAGGAATACGCTGCGAGACAAAATGATGATACCTTGCTGATCATTAGTTCGGATAAGATGGATGCAGCAACAAAAAAAACAAAGTGGGTAAAATCAATTGATAAGATTGGAGTGCTAATAGACACATGGCCAATAGAATTTTGGCAACTACCGAGCTGGATACAGGAAAGAATGCGGAAGAAAGGAAAAAAAATAGCGCAGGATGCATCAAAATTAATTGCTGATAAAACTGAAGGAAACCTACTAGCAGCAGATCAAGAAATTGAAAAGCTAGCATTGTTAGTTGAAAAAGATAATATTGATATTGATGATGTTCTAAATACAGTGATGGATAGCTCGCGTTATAATGTTTTCGATATGGTTGAGAGTGCGTTTCTCGGTGATAAAAAAAGGACGGTGCTCATGTTAAACGGCTTAAAAAATGAAGGTGTTGAACCGCTCGCTATATTTGGTGCATTCATGTGGGAATATCGGAGGTTATGTGAAATTAAATATGAATATGAATCGGGTATTCAATTAGCAGAACTTTTTTCTAAGCACTTCGTCTGGAAAGAACAAAAAAAACGAGCAATAAATGCTGTTTTAAAACGACATTCCGTCGAGGAACTTGATAAGTTATTAAATTACTGCGCAAAAATTGATAAAACATTAAAAAGTGGACAAAGAGAGAGTGCATGGGAACATTTTTCTGCAATACTGCTCGCTATAGCTGGTGTTAAGACAGATAAATTACAAACAATATAATGGATATAAAGCAATACATTAATGAGTTAGGCCAAAAAGCATATGATGCATCTCGGATTATGGCAGCTGCATCAACTCAAAAGAAAAATGATGCACTAAATGCTATTGCAGATGAAGTCGTGAAAAACAAAAAAGATTTAATAGAAACTAATGCTAAGGATCTAGAAAAAGCAAAAGAGTCTGGCTTGGAATCAGCGCTATTAGATAGACTTGAATTAACGGCTTCAAGAGTTGATGCAATGGCTGATGGTTTAAAACAAGTTGCCGACTTGGAAGATCTAATAGGTAAGACAACTGATTATGTTCAACAAGATAGTGGGATTAAAGTGGGGCGTATGCGAGTCCCGCTTGGTGTAATCGGTATTATTTATGAATCACGTCCTAATGTTACAGCAGACGCTGCTGGACTATGTTTAAAATCAGGAAATGCAACGATTCTACGTGGGGGCTCGGAGGCAATTTTCTCTAATCAGGCAATTGAGGAATGCATTCGCAGAGGGCTTAAAAGTGCAAAACTTCCAGAAGATGCGATACAACTAATCGAAACAACCGAGCGTGCTGCGGTTGGTGAACTTCTTAGAATGTCTGACTATGTGGATGTAATTGTACCTCGAGGTGGGAAAGGATTGATCGAGCGAGTCAGCGCAGAAGCAAAGATGCCGGTCATAAAACATCTGGATGGAATTTGCCATGTCTATATTGATGATGATGCCGATATGGAAAAAGCAATTAATATTGCCTATAACGCTAAGACACAACGGTATGGTACATGCAACACAATGGAATGTTTATTAGTTGCTAAATCTCTAGCAAAAACTGTCTTGGAGAAACTAGAACCAATGTATAGAAAAGAAAATGTTGAAATCCGAGGCTGCAAAGCATCAAAAGAAATACTGGCTGACATAAACATAGCAACCGATGAGGATTATGCAACTGAGTATCTAGCTCCAATACTATCGCTAAAGATAGTTAGTAATATTGATGAAGCGATGAGCCATATTGATAAATTTGGGTCTAAACATACCGATACAATTGTTACTGAAAATCAATCAAAAGCAGATCGTTTCCTCCGAGAGGTTGACTCCAGTTCGGTCATGCATAATGCCTCGACTCGTTTTGCTGATGGTTATGAATATGGTCTTGGTGCTGAGATTGGTATTAGTACGGATAAATTTCATGCACGTGGTCCGGTAGGACTTGAGGGACTGACATCACAAAAATATGTTGTATTAGGCGATGGAAATATTCGTACTTAAATAATGCAACTAATAGGAGTTTTAGGCGGCACATTTGATCCAATACACAATGGACATCTTCATCTTGCTAATGAGGTTCTAGAGAAATTAAAACTTGATGAGGTGAAATTAATACCTTCAAATATCCCCCCACATCGTCCAGAACCATCTGCATCTAGTGAGTGTAGAAAAAAAATGGTAGAACTTGCAATCTATGGCAAACAAAACTTATCTGTTGATTCGCGAGAAATAAGAAATAAAGATATTTCGTACACAATTGATACGCTTGAATCATTACATAAAGAATTCCCAAAAGATGCATTATTTCTAATTATTGGCGAAGATGTTTTTAAAAATATAAATACATGGAAAAGCTGGGAGTCATTATTAAACTATTGTCATATTCTCGTTGCAACACGCCCAGATAATAAAACGGATGTTTTATGTGAAGAAATAAAAAAATGGAAAGATGACAACAGAGCTGATGATTTTAATATTCTGAGAGCGGTGCCATCTGGTTATATCTATTTTATAGATATACCGATAATTGAAATATCATCAAGTATGATCAGAGAATGCTATAAAATAAATAAACCAACTAATAATTACTTAGCCTCAGATATTATAGACTACATAAAAATAAATAATCTCTATAAATAATAATAATGGATATAAAAAAATTAATTGATGTTATTTTAACTTCATTAAATGATGGTAAAGCAACAAATATCGATGTATATGATATAAAAAAAATGACTAGCATGTCAGATTACATGCTGATAGCGAGTGGTCGTTCTAGAAGACAAGTAAGTGCTTTAGCTGAAAATTTAATACAAACTGTAAAAAAATATGAAGTACACGCCATTGGAGTTGAAGGAAAAACAGAAGGTGAGTGGGTGCTAGTTGATTTGGGTGATATTATTATTCACATAATGCACCCAGATAGTCGTGAGTATTATCAGTTAGAAAAACTTTGGGGAAGATAGCTCTAGACTATGAAATTAAACTTAATAGCTGTTGGCAAACGTATGCCAAAATGGGTAGATTTGGCTTTAACCGAATACATAAAACGACTTCCTAAAAATATCAATTTCAATCTGAATGAAATAGCACCTGAAAAACGCAGTAGAAATAGAAGCTTACAAGAACTAAAAAAAAATGAGGATGAAAAAATTAATACGCTCATCTCGTCAACTAATATTGTAATAGCACTGGATGAGAAAGGAGAATTGATAAGCAGTCATCGCCTTGCGGGAGAATTACAAATATGGATTGATCAACAACTAGATGTTGGCATATTAATAGGCGGCGCAGATGGATTAAGTGATTCAATTAAAAATCGAGCTAGTAAAATTTGGTCGCTCTCTAAAATGACGCTTCCTCACGCACTGGCAAGAGTAATTTTTATCGAACAACTTTATCGCGCATCAACAATTCTTAATAAACATCCTTATCACCGTGAATAAAAATATTTCAAATAATGAAAAAAGTTTATCTGGCATCACAGTCTCCTAGGCGAAAAAAACTACTGAGTCTAATTGGGATTGATTTTGAAGTTATTAATATTGATATAGATGAATCATATAGAGATCATGAAACACCAATTGAGTATGTAAAAAGAATTTCAATTGAAAAAGCAAAACAAGGTAAATTACAAGCTGAATTAAATATCCCTATTCTTGCTGCTGATACGGCGGTTGTTTTGAAAAATATAATTCTAGGAAAAGCTGAATGTGCAGAAGATGCAAAAAACATGTTAAATAAACTATCAGGCTATACTCATAGTGTTTTTTCTGCAGTAACTTTAATTGATAAAACTGAAAAAACGAAGGTAAGCATTAATGAAGTTACCTTTAAAAAATTAAGTATGAGTGAAATAAATTCCTATTGCGAAACAGGCGAACCTATAGGTAAAGCTGGTGGATATGCAATACAAGGAAGAGGGATGCATTTTATTGATAATTTCAAAGGCAGCTATAGCGCTGTTATTGGGTTACCCTTGAAAGAAACTATAGAACTACTAGAAATATAACTTCTTAACACATCTATAAGTTAGACAACGCAATACAATATCCATAATAATGGTCAACAATATAATAATAGATAGTGGACCAGTCCGGCTTACCATCCTCCTGTGTTGGCCACCACATTTTTCTGTTTCGCCAATAGTCGTGATAATGCTCGGCACATAAAGTAATAATCTCAGTATTTACACTGAGTTTTGCTTCATCCCTTGTGCTTGATTTAAAATAATCATCTAAAACATCGATATATGCATTCTTTAGTATGGGTTTATTATTTACTTCGCGTTTTAGGCGATCAACTTTTAAGGCGAAATTATCGCCGAGTTTAACAATCCTATCTGCCAAATACTCTCCTTGAAGCATTGCCTCAGCTTTTTGACAGCTTCCATGATTACCTTCATCACACATTCGTTGATGGTACTCACGCAGTGAATCTGCCGTAACTAATGGAGCATTTGAAAAAAAACCCAGAAATAAAAGGAAGCTACTAAACGTTTTCACCTTGACCATATTAATGCATGCCCATGTTACTTAATATTATTTTTTAATAATTTAATAGTTAGCATTTCAACTTTAGACTCGTAATTACATCCTTTGACAGCACGTCATGATATAGGTATAAGATGTGCCCAAGATGTAATACAACGATAATAGTCACTAGTTCACTATCAGTAAATAAACAGTTAAATAGAGAGGAAACTTTAATGATTTCAAGTGCTTTTTTGCCAATTGGTTTAGGTTTATTTGGACTTTTTACAGCAGTATTTGTTTTTTTAAACATAAAAAAATCACCTGCTGGCGATGGAAAACTTAAAGAAATTGCTGATGCCATTCATCTGGGTGCGATGGTCTTTATGAATAGTGAATATAAGCGTTTGGCTATATTCTGTGTTATCTGTATTAGTGCAATTTGGTTCTCCGAACTCGGACCAAATACAGCTTTGGCTTTTTTACTTGGAGCGATCTGCTCTGGCTCTGCTGGTTATTGGGGTATGTACACAGCAACCCACGCCAATGTCAGAACGGCGGTTGCAGCCAACACAAAAGGGGCCTCTGAAGCACTCAATATCGCTTTTTTTGGTGGGTCTATTATGGGGCTAACTGTTGCCTCAATGGGTCTATTTGGTATTGGTATTCTCTATTATTTTTTCGCAGGAGACTCTCACACCATTCATGCAATTGAAGGATTCGCCATGGGCGCCTCCTCGGTAGCATTATTTTCACGTGTTGGTGGAGGGATCTTCACGAAGAGCGCTGATGTTGGTGCGGATTTGGTGGGTAAAGTGGAAGCGGGGATTCCTGAAGATGACCCAAGAAACCCTGGTGTGATCGCAGATAACGTCGGTGACAATGTCGGTGATGTAGCTGGTATGGGTTCGGATATTTTCGAATCATATTGTGGCTCAATGATTGCAACTATGGCGCTTGCAGCAACCATGACTTCAACAAAAATATTCGACTTGGCTCCAATCGGAGGACAAGAAATTTTAACCTTCATGCCTTTAGCGCTCGCTTCAATTGGTCTAATTTGTTCAATGATTGGAATTTATTCTGTAAAACTCTTCTCCTCAAAAAGTCCTGAGGTCGCTCTTCGAATTGGCACAATGGGCTCTTCAATAATTTTTATTATTGCCGCATATATTTTAATTAAAGAATTAGGTGTTTCTGTTAATGTTTGGATTGCAGTATTGACAGGGGCTGTAGGTGGAATTGTTATAGGGCTTGTTACAGAATATTACACAGGCGGAGCACCTATCAAGAAAATTGCCAAGGGAGGAGAAACTGGTCCGGCCACAATCATGATTACTGGTCTTGCTGTTGGAATGCAATCTGTCGCCATACCTGTTATCACAATTTGTGCAATCATCTTCATAGCAAGCCATTTTACAGGACTATATGGTGTCGGTGTTGCCGCAGTCGGTATGTTAAGTACGGTTGGCATAACCATGGCAATCGATGCATATGGACCGGTTGCAGATAACGCTGGCGGTATAGCTGAAATGGCAGAACTGGGTAAGGATACTCGCGAGATTACCGACTCGCTTGATGAGGTTGGAAATACTACTGCGGCAATTGGAAAAGGTTTTGCAATTGGTGCAGCCGCCCTTGCGGCATTGGCATTGATCAGCGCATACATAGAAAAAGTATCTCTTGGAAATGAGGATTTCATATTAAGAATAAATGATCCTCTAGTTTTAAGCGGGATGTTTCTTGGCGCTATCTTTCCCTATTTGGTCAGTTCAATCACCATGACCGCAGTAGGAGATGCTGCGTTTGATATGATTAAAGAAATACGACGTCAATTCAAAGAAATTCCTGGGTTAATGGAAGGCACGGGTAAACCAGACACAGCGAGATGTGTTGATATTGCAACTCGTGCAGCATTAAGGCGCATGATTTTACCTGGCTCTCTAGCCGTACTTGCACCAGTTGTAGTTGGCTTTGGCCTGGGTCCTCAAGCGTTAGGTGGAATGCTTGGTGGCGCACTTATTTGCTGTGTAATGATGGCGCTAATGATGGCAAATGCAGGCGGTGCATGGGATAACGCAAAGAAGTATGTTGAAAAAGGAAATCTAGGCGGGAAGGGATCAGATGTCCATAAAGCTGCCGTTGTGGGAGATACCGTTGGAGATCCTCTAAAAGATACATCGGGGCCATCAATGAATATTCTTATTAATGTTATGGCAATTGTTAGTTTGGTAATTGCACCATTATTAGTTTAATCCATTAAATTAAAAAATAAATAAAGCCGTATTTTTGATACGGCTTTTTTTATATGGATGACTCAATCCTATTTAACATGGTATTAGCGTTAAGATAATCAGATTGTATTCTGATTTCTTTTTCCTTGTTTATAAAAAGTAAACTCGGTAGTGAGTTTAAATCTAGTTTTTTACACTGTTGAATTTCTTCTTTTAAAATTCTATCTGTTTCTGATGAGATAACATCCTCTGAAAATTTATTTTTATCTGCACCAATCTCTTCTGCTAATTCAATTAGTGTTTCATAGTCTGATGGGTTGCGAGCATTCAAGTAATAAGCTTTTTGAATTGCTAAAGTCATTTCCTTATCGAATATTTTTTTTTGTTTTCGCGCGGCAATTACGGCGCGACATGCAGGATAAGTGCTGCGACGTGGAGCACATTCTTTCCAAAAATTATAATTAAATTTTGTTTTGGGTACCTTCTTTTCAATAGCACGCCAATTTTCTAATACATACTCACGAATATTATCTGGCATAGGGATATCGCTATCAGGAGCAAGACCACCCAACAATCGGATGACATTAATTTCTTTTGGCAGCTTTTCAATCAATGCATCCATTGATGGTCTAAATGCCCAGCACCAACTACACATTGGATCATGAGCATAATAAAGTATCTTTTTCAAAACGAATATTAAAACTATAATTTGAAGTCTGTCTTAACAATCTTTGCCACTGACTTATTTTTAAGCGTTACATACTCTGGCATCCCATTTTTATAGCTTGGATAATCCTCACCATCAATCAATGGCAGCAAGTAACGGCGACAAGCTTCGGTAATTCCAAAACCGTCATCTGTTATAAATTCTTTTGGCATCATCTTTTCAACATTAGCGACATCTTCAAGTTTAGCCATACCTACTTCCCATACGTAAGGGCTATCTGATTTCCTAATAATTGTTGGCATAACTGCATTCTCGCCAGCAATTGCCATATCAACAGCTGCCTTACCCAAAGCATAAGCCTGTTCAACATCTGTTTTTGATGCAATATGTCTTGCTGAACGCTGCAAATAATCTGCTACTGCCCAGTGATACTTATAGCCCAAGGCATCCTTGATCATATTAGCAACGACAGGTGCCGCTCCACCAAGTTGAGCATGCCCAAAAGCATCTTGTGTGCCCTGTTCTGCAAGAAATTTTCCATCAGGCCAGCATGCACCTTCGGATACCACGATTGAACAATATTCGTATTTCTTAACGTTGGCATCTACCTTTGATAAGAATGCTTTTTGATCAAATTTTATTTCGGGGAAAAGGATTACAATTGGAATATCATTATTTTCATCTGCTGCTAATCCACCAGCAGCAGCAATCCAGCCTGCATGTCGACCCATAACCTCGATAACAAATACTTTTGTTGATGTTTTCGCCATTGATAAAACATCAAAAGATGCTTCTCTTGTGGATATTGCAATATATTTTGCAACCGAACCAAAACCAGGGCATACATCTGTTATTGGCAAGTCATTGTCGACTGTTTTCGGGATATGGATTGCCTGAATTGGAAAATTCATTTCTGCCGAAAGTTTTGAAATTTTATAACAAGTATCGGCAGAATCCCCTCCACCATTATAGAAAAAGTAACCTATGTTATGTGCTTTAAAAATTTCTATGAGTCTCTTATATTCGGCTAAATTCTCTTCGAGTCCTTTCAATTTATATCGACACGACCCAAAAGCACCTGATGGCGTAAATTTTAGGGCTGCTATATCAGCATCTGATTCTTGGCCTGTATCAATGAGATCCTCTGTTAATGCTCCAATAATGCCATTTCTTCCCGCATAGACGTTATGAATTTTTTCGGGATGCTTTCTTGCTGATTCGATAACACCACAGGCACTAGCGTTAATAACAGAAGTAACGCCGCCAGATTGTGCGTAGAAGGCATTTTTAGTCTGGGCCATGAATAATCACTCCTAAATTGCTTATTCTTTATGAAACCAATATACGATAAATTCGGTCTATATTATTGTGATAGTTTACAATGATAAATCAACTTGAGGGTAATCTACTAATATTAAGGTATGAAGGTACTTAATTTAATGTGTTTTTCTAATATAAATTGTAAAAAGATTATAGGGAAACTTATTATTCTATATTTATTTCTTCCAAGCATATTATTTGCTGGAGATGAAAATATTATATTGCCTGATATGGGTGATTCTTCCAGTAACGTATTTTCACAGAAATATGAAAAAAGACTCAGCCAGATGTTCATGAAACAAATTAGGCGTTTTTCTGTAATCTTTGATGACCCAGAAATAGAGTCATACATACAGTCCCTTGGTAGTAATTTGGTATCTAATAGTGAGAATGCAAAACAATCATTCAAATTTATGGTAATTAATGATTCGTCAATTAATGCGTTTGCAGGACCTGGGGGTATTATCGGTATCAATAGTGGAGTAATTTTGCATTCCACTGATGAGAGTGCGCTTGCCGGAGTCGTTGCTCACGAAATTGCACATGTGACACAAAAACATTTAGCTCGTGCATTTGAAGAAGCAAAAAAATATAGTCTCCCAACAGCTGCGGCAATGATAGGGGCTTTAATCATGGCTACCCAAAACCCCTCTGCGGGGCAAGCGATGTTAAGCGGTATATCTGGTCTCAATACACAAAATCAAATTAACTTTACTCGTGATAATGAAGAAGAAGCCGACAGAATAGGATTAAAGTTATTAGAGAAATCTGGTTACAACCCGCGTAGTGTGCCAGTATTTTTTGAAAAACTACAAAAAATATCAAAATTTACACAAACTGATACTCCTGAATATTTTCGTACTCACCCTCTAACAACCTCGCGCATTGCAGATGCCCGCTCAAGAGCGGAATCATACCCGAAAAAGCTATTTTCAAATTCACATGGATATGAACTTGTGCGTCATAAATTAATCGCGATGACAATGAAAAAACCAAAGGATGCTATATTATTTCTACGTAATAAACTTGAAGAAAATAAAAGTGGATTAAAAAGTGAATTATATATCCGATATGGTTTAGCCTATGCATACTTATTAGATAATGCATTTTCTCACGCAAATCAACAAGTCAAACATTTACTTAAAAATGACGACAGTGATCCTGCCTTCCTTTTATTAGCGGCTAGGCTTAGTAGTGCGCAATCAAACTACGAGTCAGCGCTAGACATTTATGCAAAGGCCTACGGACTTTATCCAGAACATAAACCTATACTAGTAGCTTACACTAGAGCATTGATTGATGTAGAAAAAGCAAAAGAGGCCCGAGAGATTATAAAGCATTATGAACGTTATCATCCTCACGACTTAAACTCATATTCATTACTAGGACAAGTTGAAGCTATGCTCGGTAATGAAATTGAAACTGCTATAATCCATTCCGAATACTATTATTTATCAGGCGAAACTAGGCTGGCAATTGAAAAATTAAAGTTTATAAAACAAAGATACAAAATGGATTATTATCAGGAACAGCGTGTAATGGCTCGCCTATCTGAACTTGAATATGAATTTGAATTGGAAAAAGACATTAAACTATAGGTGTAGCTTTTATGATACGCAGGGTCTTCCTAAAAATATTAACTTCGAGTACTGTCGTTCTTGTTTCCGGGCTTACAACTCCCATAAGGCTTTTAGCTGAATGGAATGAATCAGCTTTTTCAGCAAAAAATATTGATAGCGCAATTAATAGCTATTTTCCTAATAAAGAAATAAAAAGATCAGATAGAATTAAAGTAGAAATCTACGACGAAGTTGAAAATGGTGCTGTTGTTCCTGTAAAAATTAACACTGACTTGGAAAATGTCAAAACGATTACCATTTTTGCAGATAAAAATCCTAATCCATTAATTGCTAATTTTAATCTTGGAGAAACTACGCTTGGTTTTGTTTCAACAAGAATAAAAGTTAGTGAGCCCTCAAATATTATCATCATTGTTAATTCTAATAATACATTGTACATGGCAAAAAAATTTGTCGTTGTTCATGAAAATGGGTGTGGTTAAATGAGTTCGTCTATTAGATTAAAAACAAAAATAAGAGATGATATTACAACAGTTAGAGCAATCATTCGTCACCCCATGGAAACAGGTTTTAGAATAGATGACGATACTGCAAAGCTTGTGCCTGAACATTATATAAAAAAAATAAATTTTAAACATAATGGTAAAACGATATTTTCTTGTGACTGGAGTCGTGCTGTTTCTAAAAACCCTTATCTTTCTTTTATGTTTAGTGATTCAAAAATTGGCGATAAGATAGAAATATCATGGCTCGATAATATCGGAAACACCGATAAACTAGAAACTTTAATAGAATAATATTCTCGAAAAATTAAATGCGCACAATTATTTATTTTAGTCTGATTGTTATAATTACATTTATATTGGGTGCAATATTAGCCTACCCATTAAAATTACTTCTCGATCCAGTTTTTGAACTTGCTTTTCGCAAATACCTAAATTACGCAACATTAATTAGTGGAATAATTACCTGCTCAGTTTATCTAAAAATAAATAATTTACTTACATATGAGGCCTTCGGTTTTGGTGGCGAAACCAATAAATTTCTAAAACGCTTTATATATGGCTTCCTCTATGGGCTGCTTATCATGTCTATAATCGAGACTATTTTATTTATTTTAAAAATACATGAATTGGATGTGCATCGAAGTATCTGGTTATTTTCTAACCTTTCTTTTATTGCAAAAGCATTAATTACAGGACTGTTAATTGCATTTATTGAAGAATTAATTTTTCGAGGAGCATTCTTTTCTGGTCTTTATAATAGAGCAGGAGCCCTCATTGCTATTATATTCACTAGCTTTATATATTCAGCAGTTCACCACGTTCGGTATCCAGACCTACCGGCAGATACTGTGATTGAATGGTCAACAGGCATAACAATGATGCCTGATGCATTTCGCCGTTTCCATGAATGGGCTATTGCTGACTATTTTCTAACCCTATTTATTTTTGGAGTGCTGCTAGGTTTGTTACGCTTAAAGCATCGAAATATCGCTGCATGCATAGGTCTGCATGCTGGTGTTGTGGTGCTTATTAAGATAGCTGACTATTTTACAAACAGGTCAAGTGAAAGTAATTTTAGCTATCTTGTTAGCCCATATAATTCTACATTCGGATGGATTAGCTTTTTAGTCATCTTATTTTTTACAATTTTTTATTTTCTAAAATTACGAAAAAGTACTAAGTAAAAATAAAAAATTAGTATGGATGAAAAAGTATTTCTTCATGTAATTTATAATTTCTTATAATACTCTTTACTGACTCGCTTCTTAAAAAATTTGAATAATCTCTAGCTAGATTAATATTAATATGTGGATACTTTTCTGGAGACACTAAAATGACATGGTAGGGATTTGATAATTCATTTTTATCTTCGAAAATTATATTTAATTCTATCCTATCTTTATAAGCAAGATATGTCCCTCTATCAGTTAATGTATAGGCCTGTTTTTCATTAGCAATAATTATTGTTTGTCCCATAGCCTGACCCACAGAAAGATACCAAGATCCTTTCGGTATAATGCCCATTGCTTGCCACAAATTATTTTCTTTTTTGTGTGTACCAGAATCATCGCCACGGGAAATAAATGTTTGATTAGCATTGATCAATTTTGACAGTGCCTCTGAAATATTTTTACTACCCTTAATGTCGGCAGGATCATCTTTAGGTCCTATCAAAACGTAGTCATTTTTCATAATGGGTAAACGCTCTATACCAAAACCATCTTCCACGAGCTGCTCTTCCTCATCGGGAGCATGAACAAGAATTAAATCAACATCTCCATTTCTCGCCAAGCGAATTGCTTTGCCGGATCCAACGGCAACAACATTTAGCTCTATACCATATCTATCTTCAAATAATGGGTTTATCTTTTCAAGAAGCCCTGAATTATCGGTACTCGTTGTAGTGGCCAATAATAAGCGATTTTTATCTGCAGCAAAGCATATAAAACTCAAAAACGCGAGAGGAATGAACAGTAAAAAACGAAGCATAGGGCTCCTATTATATAGCCAATCGGAACAAACTCGATCTAGAAAACAATAGAAATGGTGGGCCGTGGGCGATTCGAACGCCCGACCAATGGATTAAAAATCCACTGCTCTACCGGCTGAGCTAACGGCCCCTTTCTTTGGTTCTCTAAATTTAACGATGGTTCAAAATATCAGTTGCTAATACACTAACGGCGGCGATAATACCCAAGAATTGCCCTTGGGTAAAACATAAACTGTGAGTATACTATTTTATTATCGAATATCTAAACATATCACCATGTTTTCTATGACAGAACTCAGTTATTTAACTATTTGGGGTTTTTAAAATAAGTGCCGATATATGAATATAGGTGTGACCAATGCGGCCACCAGTTTGAAGTATTACAAAAGATAAGTGATGCTCCGGTAAAAAACTGCCCTAAATGTAATTCGAATAATCCTCGAAGACTCGTCTCGGCTGCTGCCTTTAAATTAAAGGGAACCGGATGGTACGAAACTGACTTTAAAACAAAAAAACCAAAAAAAGGTGACGAAATTAATAAAGCAAATCAAGACAAGAAGGATATAAATAAAAAAACCGCTGACCCGAAGAAAAATTCAAAAAATACTACTAATGGAAATAAAAAAAATAAAATACCTCAGTAAAAAATACTGCTTCTTAAATATGATACTCAACTAAATGACTTCATTAAAAAAATATATCATAGCAGGACTTCTAGTATGGCTACCATTCGCGGCTACTATCGTAATAATAAAACTATTAATTGATTTACTAGACAAAACTATATTGCTATTGCCCCCCGAATGGCAGCCAGAAAATTTAATTGGAATTACAATCCCAGGTCTTGGCATTATATTAGCTGTATTAATATTGTTAATGACAGGGATGCTAGCTGCTAATCTATTTGGTCGTCGTTTGGTTGAATTCTGGGAGAAACTTCTAAATAGAATTCCATTTGTAAGATCAATTTACAGTAGTGTAAAACAGATCTCGAATACTATATTTGGTCCTAGTGGTAAAGCCTTTCGAAAAGTTATAATGATCCAATACCCAAGAAAGGGTCTATGGAGCATTGGGTTTTTAACAAATGATAATTTAGGAAATGAGTTAGGTTCTGTAGATGATGAATTAGTTGCTGTTTTTATTCCAACTACACCAAATCCAACTTCGGGATTTATTATAATGTCCAGAAAAGATGAAATAGTTGAATTAGGTATGACCGTCGAAGATGGCTTCAAACTCGTCATTTCAATGGGAGTAATTACCCCGCAAGATTCAGCTTTAAAAAAAATGGAGTCTAATAAAGTTGCGCAATCGCAAGCTGAATCGTAATATTCCGCCTTTTGCTATCATTGTTTGGAAATAATTATGCGTACTCATTATTGTGGTGAATTAAACAGCGGTCACATCGATCAAGAGATTGAGCTTTGTGGTTGGGTGCACCGTCGAAGAGATCATGGGGGTGTTATATTTCTTGATCTTCGCGATCGTGAGGGATTAAGTCAGATTGTATTCAACCCAGATCACCCTGAACCGTTTGCGATTGCTGACTCTGTTAGGAATGAATTCGTAATAAAAATAGCTGGTAAAGTTAGAGTTCGCCCAGAGGGTTCAGTAAACCCCGATTTACCAACGGGTGAAATTGAAGTCGTTGGGCACAAGATAGAGATTTTGAATAAATCAAAAACACCACCCATCCAAATGGATGACGAGGATGTGCATGAAGATATAAAACTTCGTTATCGATACATCGATTTACGCCGTCCTTTAATGCAAAAAAATCTTCAATTAAGATCAAAAATTGTTAAAGAGATGAGAGCCTTTCTAGATAATAAAGGTTTTCTTGATATTGAAACACCAATGCTAACTAAAGCAACACCGGAAGGCGCGCGTGACTATCTTGTCCCCAGTCGTACGCAGCCTGGTAATTTTTTTGCACTGCCACAATCACCACAATTATTTAAACAATTATTAATGGTATCTGGTATGGATCGCTATTATCAGATAGTGCGATGTTTTCGTGATGAAGATTTACGTGCTGACCGGCAACCTGAATTTACGCAACTTGATATTGAAACATCTTTTTTAAATGAAGATGATATTACCAATATCATGGAAGAAATGATTAGCTTGCTTTTTAAAAATATTCTGAACATAGAGTTACCATCGCCTTTTCCATGCTTGAGTTATAAAAATGCGATGGATCGATTTGGTAGTGATAGACCTGATTTGAGAAATCCACTTGAATTAATCGATGTTGGCGATCTAATGAAAGAAGTAGATTTTAAAGTTTTCTCCGGTCCTGCAAATATGGAAGATGGTCGAGTTGCAGCATTAAATGTCCCGAGTGGTAGTTCGCTTACCCGTAAAGAAATTGATGATTACACTGCCTTCGTTAGTCAATATGGTGCCAAAGGGCTTGCGTATATAAAAGTCAATGATATTGAGTCCGGACTCGAAGGACTGCAATCACCTATATTGAAGTTTCTTCCGGATGAGGTGGTAAGTAAAATTATTGAACGAACTAAATCAGCTAATGGAGATTTAATATTTTTTGGTGCTGATAAAACCAAAATTGTTAATGATTCTTTGGGCTCACTTCGAAATAAACTAGGTCATGATTTAAAACTCATAAAAAATGAATGGGCGCCAGTCTGGGTCAAAGATTTCCCTATGTTCGAATACAATGAGGATGAGAAGCGTTGGGAATCACTCCATCATCCATTTACTTCGCCGGAAGTAGAGGATATTGAATCAATAAAAAAAGATCCAAAAAATACTATTTCACGAGCATACGATTTAGTAATGAATGGTTTTGAGCTTGGAGGAGGTTCAATTCGTATTCATAACGCTAAGATGCAAAAAGCAGTTTTGGAACTGCTTGGTATAAGTAGCGATGAAGCAAATGAAAAGTTTGGTTTTTTGCTCGACGCACTCGAATACGGATGTCCACCACATGGTGGGATTGCTTTTGGCCTAGACAGAATTGTAATGTTAATGGCTGAGTGTGATTCTATTAGAGATGTAATTGCGTTTCCAAAAACTCAAACTGCTAGCTGCTTGCTTACTTCAGCGCCTGCCAGCGCAAATGATAGACAATTAAAAGAGCTGGGTATTAAGCTTTCAAAAATAAAAAAATAGATAATATATGTTTTCTTAACTTGTATTAAACTGCTAAGTAAGTCTATATTTACATAATGAACTCGGAAACAACTTACCTTCGTTCCTACACACTAAAGAAAGAACAAATCCCCCCTGTTATTTCTGAAGATATAGATGATTATGAGCGTGAGAGTTTAAAAAAGAAAATTAAAGAGCTATTAGACCAACAAGAAGCGGTTATTGTCTCGCACTACTACACTGATTCAGACTTACAAATTTTAGCGGATGAGACAGGTGGTTGTGTTTCTGATTCTCTGGATATGGCTCGTTTTGGGAATCAATCTAGCGCAAAAACTTTGATAGTCTGCGGCGTCAGGTTTATGGGCGAAACTGCCAAAATACTAAATCCTGAGAAACGTATTCTGATGCCTGATATGGATGCAAATTGCTCATTAGATTTAGGTTGTCCAGAAGATGAATTTTCAAAATTTTGTGATGAAAACCCTGAGCATGTTGTTGTTGTCTATGCCAATACAAGTGCCGCGGTTAAAGCAAGAGCTGATTGGATGGTTACATCAGGAAGTGCAGTAGATGTAATTAATTATCTTAAGAAAAAAAACAAAAAAATTATATGGGCGCCAGATAAATATCTTGGAGAATATGTTCAAAAAAAGTCTGGTGCTGAAATGTTAATATGGCAAGGTTCGTGTATCGTACACGAAGAGTTTAAGGGTAAAGAATTAGCTTCGCTTCGTAAAAACCATCCTGATGCTAAAGTTCTAGTGCATCCAGAATCACCATCTTCTGTCATTGAACAAGCTGATATGGTTGGCTCAACAACAGAAATAATTAAGGCGTTTGGTGATATGAACGCAAAAAAATTTATTGTTGCTACTGATAAGGGGATTTTTCATAAAATGAAAGAATTAGCCAATAATAAAATAATTATGGAGGCACCAACAGCAGGAAAAGGAGCAACCTGTACAAGTTGTGCGCACTGCCCATGGATGGCAATGAATAGTTTAAAAAAGTTATTGCATGTGCTTAAAACAGGAGAGAATGAAATTTTCGTCGAAGATCAAATTATTTCTAGCGCCAAAAACTCAATTGAAAAACTTCTAAAATTTACAAGTAACAATCAAAGTATTGGATTAGCTAATGATGCTTAAGGAAAAGGATGCTTTGTGTCTAGTGCGATAATCTTCATCCATGGTCTGTGGATGAATGGAAAAGATATGTACTTATTGAGATATCGTTTCAAAAAAATTGGCTACAAAACATTTCAATTTAAATATAATAGCACTAAGCAAACACCAGTTGAAAATGCTCACTTACTTTCTGAATATATTGATTCAGTTAAGCATGAAAAAATAAATTTTGTTTGTCACAGTTTAGGAGGAATTGTTCTTCGTCACTATCTAAGTTTATATTCCACAAATAATATAGGAAATATTATTATGCTTGGCACTCCTAATAAAACCAGTGCTGTTGCAAGAAAGATTGTTAATTTGCCGCTTGGTAAGAAATTATTAGGAAAAAGTGTAGAAAACGGGCTCACCGGAATACTCCCAAAATGGAATAATAATGAAAAGCTTGGAATTATTGCTGGTCGTGTTCCATTTGCATCGGGGATGTTTTTTCCAATTATTAAAAGTCCAAATGATGGAACTGTTTCTGTTGAAGAAACACGCCTCGATGGCGCTTCAGATCATATTACACTTTATTTACCACACCTTGGTTTGCTATTTTCAAAAAAGGCATTTCTTCAAGCAAAGCACTTTTTAGAGCACTCATCTTTTATACATAGCTAGTCATTCTCACCCATGTCTTGGGTGTCTCTTAGGTGACTAGTATAATTATGTATGTTTAAATAAAAAATCAACAAGCAAAGAGTACCAAATCATAATGGCTGGTCATAGCAAATGGGCAAATATCCAACACCGCAAGGGTCGACAAGACGCAAAGCGTGGGAAACTTTTTACTAAACTAATTAGAGAAATTACAGTTGCCGCAAAACTTGGAGGTGCAGACCCTGCCGCTAATCCTAGACTGCGAGCCGCAATCGATAATGGCCTGTCGAATAATATGACGAAAGATACCATTGACCGTGCTATTAAACGTGGTGCAGGTGGTGATGAAAGCGGTGATGTTGATGAGATTCGTTATGAGGGATATGGCCCAGGTGGAGTAGCGATAATGGTGGACACAATGACAGATAATAAAAATAGGACTGTGGCTGAAATACGACATACGTTCACAAAGTTTGGAGGTAACCTTGGTACAGATGGCTCTGTTTCTTACTTATTTACAAAAATCGGACTAATTTCATTTTCAGATAAAATTGATGAAGATACTATAATAGAATCAGCACTCGAGGCAGGAGCGGAGGATGTAATCACTAACAATGACAAATCCGTGGACATTATTACTAATGCGGATAATCTAGTCGATGTTAAAGAAGCAATATTAGCCGCAGGCTTTGAGCCTGAAAATGCTGAAATTACAATGCGAGCCTCGACTATGTGTGAATTAGATAAAAAAGGTTCAGATACAATGATAAAACTACTAGATGCATTAGATGATCTGGATGACGTGCAAAAGATTTATTCTAATGCTGAAATTCCTGATGAAATATTGGCTGAATTAAATTGATAAAAATTTTAGGCATAGACCCTGGGTCAATTAATACCGGTTATGGAATTATTGAATCTAAAGGAAACCATAATAAACATATTAAAAATGGAATAATTAAAGTAAAGGGAAATACGCTAGGTGAAAAACTAAAAATAATAAATACAAATGTAATAAAGATCATAGAAGAATTTCAGCCAGATGAAATTGCAATTGAAAAAGTTTTTATGCATCGAAACGCGGACTCCGCTCTAAAACTCGGGCAAGCTAGAGGTGCGGCAATTACTGCATGTGCCATGAATGACCTTCCGCTATTTGAATATAGTGCAAATCAAGTAAAACAGGCCTGTGTTGGAAAAGGGCATGCATCAAAAGAACAAGTTCAGCATATGATAAAGATTTTATTATGTTTAGAAAAAAAACCACTAACAGATGCAGCTGATGCTTTGGCAATTGCCTTGTGTCACGCAAATTCACGTGAAAGCTTAATAAGAATGCAGGGAGTCAATGGAATAAAATACGGACGACTACAATGATTGGTTTTTTACGCGGGACTCTACTAAAAAAACAACCGCCTCAGTTAATACTTGAAGTCAATGGTATCGGGTATGAAATTGAAGCTCCTATGACAACTTTTTATGTTTTACCGGATATTGGTAATACAGTTGAATTATTTACACATCTTGTTGTGCGTGATGATGCACATTTATTATTTGGCTTTGCAACAGAGGGCGAAAGATATTTATTTAGAAGCTTAATAAAGGTTAATGGTGTTGGTGCAAAAATGGCGGTAACTATTTTATCAGGAATTGGGGCAGATGAATTTTCGTTATGTGTACAAAATAACAATGCTGAAAGACTTACAAAACTTCCGGGAGTAGGCAAAAAAACAGCAGAGCGACTAATTATTGAAATGCGAGATCGCCTAGATAACTTGCCCAAAACTGTGCCTCAAACAGATAATGCCAGCAGCCCCAACACTGCTGATGAAGCAATAAGCGCGCTAGTTTCGCTTGGCTTTAAGCCATCTGAAGCCAGTAAACACGTGCTTGCTATTGAAAAGGCAGATATGACTAGCGAAGATTTAATTCGTGAAGCGCTCAAACATTCAGTGAAAAAATAATCTTTTTTAATGGTCAAATCAAAAAAAAGAATCACTATTTTGTCATTTTGATAACATATGATTGTCATTTTTCTATATTTAAATGAAAATTTAGATCTAACTGGTTTATCCTGTTATATGAGAAGAAAATAGGAATGAAATATGGCTGACCCCAATACAGTTGTTTCCGCACAAAGTGACACAGATGACATAGCTGCTGAAAATACTCTGCGGCCAAAAAATCTGAAAGATTATATGGGGCAAGAATCAGTACATGAACAAATGGAAATATTTATTAGTGCGGCCAAAAAAAGAAGTGAGTCTCTTGATCATGTGCTCATTTTTGGCCCACCTGGTTTAGGAAAAACCACTCTTGCCCATATCATCGCAAACGAGATGAATGTCAATATGAGACAAACCTCGGGACCCGTATTAGAAAGACCAGGTGATTTAGCTGCATTATTAACTAACCTAGAACCGAATGATGTGCTTTTTATAGATGAAATACATCGTCTTAGCCCAATCGTAGAAGAAGTGCTGTACCCAGCAATGGAGGACTACCAAATTGATATTATGATTGGTGAAGGACCTGCTGCACGGGCAGTCAAGCTTGATGTGCCAAAATTCACTTTAGTTGGAGCCACAACTCGCGCTGGCTTACTTACGTCTCCACTACGTGATCGCTTTGGTATTGTTCAAAGACTAGACTTTTATTCCGCTAATGAATTGACTCAAATTGTTAATCGCTCATCTAATATCCTAGGTGTCGAAATTGAAGCTGCGGGTGCAGATGAAATAGCAGCTCGTTCTCGAGGTACGCCTCGTATTGCGAACCGTCTTTTAAGACGTGTGCGTGATTATGCACAGGTTAAATCAAACGGAAAAATCTCCGGGAGTATATCCTCTGAAGCGCTTAATATGCTCAATGTAGATGCTCACGGTTTTGATATGATGGACAGAAAACTTTTGCTTGCGATCATAGAAAAATTTGATGGTGGGCCCGTTGGCGTTGACAGTATAGCGGCTGCAATAGGTGAGGAACGTGACACGATTGAAGATGTTTTAGAACCATACTTAATTCAGCAGGGTTTTATGATGAGAACACCAAGGGGTAGAGTTGCAACACGTAATGCCTGGCTTCACTTTGGTTTAGACGCACCAAAAGAATCTCAAGCAACTGATGATCTGTTCAATGAGAAAGAATAGCTAGGATTGTTATGTTAAAAGAATTTATATGGAAGATTCGAGTCTACTACGAAGACACTGATGCTGGCGGTGTTGTATTTTATGCGAACTATCTGCGCTTTATGGAGCGTGCTAGAACTGAGTGGCTAAGAGATATTGGCTTTGATCATAAAAACTTGATTGAAAAATACAAATTAATATTTGCCGTGAAGAATTTAAAAATTAATTATATGAAACCTGGCTATCTTGATGATTTGCTGACGATAACATCCAAATTATTAAATAATCGCGGAGCTAGTCTCGTATTTCAGCAAGAAATAATTAATGAAAAAGATGAATTATTAACCCAAGCAGAGGTAAAAATTGCTTGTTTAAATTCAAATACGTTGAAAGCATCGCCAATGCCTGAGAAATTACTCATGGAGCTAACAAATGACAGCTGATCACTCATTTCTTGATTTAATTTTTAACGCAAGTCTGCTTGTGCAATTCGTTATGCTGATACTGGTCGTAGCGTCTATAGTATCGTGGACAATGATATTCAATAAACGCTTTCTTCTAAAACACTCTAAAAATAATGCGGATATATTTGAAGAAAGATTCTGGTCATCGGAAGACTTAAGTCCTTTATTTACGAGAATTACGTCTAGTCGTTATGAATCAAGTGGAATGGAAAAAATTTTTGAGGCTGGGTATAAAGAATTTTCTCGTCTTCAAAAACAAGAAAATATAGACCCTGAAGCAACGCTTGAAGGATCTCAAAGAGCAATGCGTATTGCTATGAATAAAGAAGTCGACCATCTTGAAACTAACCTTTCTTTTTTAGCTACTGTTGGATCGACTAGCCCCTATATAGGTTTATTTGGAACAGTATGGGGGATTATGAATAGTTTTCAGGCACTGGGTACGGTACAACAAGCGACAATAGCGATGGTCGCGCCTGGTATAAGTGAGGCTTTAGTGGCAACTGCGATGGGTTTATTTGCTGCAATACCTGCTGTAATTGCATACAACAGATACTCATATGATGTTGAACGTTTGATTAACCGATATGACAATTTTCTTGAAGAATTCGTAGCAATCTTACATCGTCATGCACATAGTTAAAAACTAGTTATGAGACAGAGAGTAAAAAAACGCCCAATGTCTGAAATCAATGTTGTTCCTTATATTGATGTAATGCTAGTGCTTTTAATTATTTTTATGGTGACTGCTCCATTATTAACTCAAGGGGTAAATGTTGATTTACCACAAGCCCCCTCGGCTCCTCTTCCTCCAAATGAGAAAGAACCTGTAATTGTTAATATAGATAAAGAGGGGAACTTCTTCATAAACTATGGTGAAAATCAAGATAAGCCTGTATTACCAGATACACTACTTAATCGTGTGAGTGCTCTATTGAAATACCAGCCCGACATACCCGTTTTTGTTGGTGGTGACAAACAAGTTCCTTACGGTGATGTAATCGAACTAATGACATTGCTTCAAAGAGCCGGAGTTCCATCAGTAGGTATGATTACCGACCCGCCTGAAAAATAGCACTCATGTTTACAAACTGGTACCACACTTTAAAATCACTAAGTTTTTCTATCCTACTTCATATTGTTTTAGGATGCCTCCTAGTGTTTAGCTTTAAATTTCAAACTAAGCCAATAACAATCACTAAACCTACAACTAATATTGTTAAAGCAACATCTGTTAACAAAGAACAAGTTGAGCTAGAACTAAAACGTCTACGAGAAATAGAAGAAAATAAAAAATCAAAAGAAATAAAACGACAAAAAGAACTTGAGAAAAAAGCAAATGAGGCTAAGAAAAAAAGAATAGCCGAGGAAAATAAACTTAAAAAAATAAAAAAGAAAAAAGAAGAAGAAAAGAAAAAAAGAATAGCCGAGGAAAATAAACTTAAAAAAATAAAAAAGAAAAAAGAAGAAGAAAAGAAAAAAAGAATAGCCGAGGAAAATAAACTTAAAAAAATTGAAAAAGAAAGAAAAGAACTAGAAAAAAAACAAAAAGAAGAAAAACAAAGAGCAGAAGAAGCTGAGCGTAAACGTAAAGCAGATGAAGAAAAAAAACTAAAAGAAAAAGCACTACAAGATGAGATAGAGGCTGAACAATTAGAATATGATAAGCGTGAAATATTAAAATATACTAGCGAAATTATAAAATCGATTGAAAATAGATTTAATAGAACCAACCTAAAAGAGGGCCTATCTTGTAAAATATTAATTAGAATGATCGAGGGAGGGAAAATCATAGAAGCGAATATAGTAGAATCAAGCGGGAATGAACTATTTGATCAAAGAGCAGAAAAAGCTGTTTATTCTGCTTCACCGCTTCCAGTACCAACTGATGAAAAGTTGTTTAATAAAATGCGTGCAATCCGAATAACTTTTGACCCATAGGGGTATAATAAAATTATGAAAACTTTTACAAAAATTTTTTTAGTTATTTTTTTATATGCACCAATAAAAAGTTTTGCAATTCTTGATATAAAAATAACACAAGGTATTGAAACACCAATACCAATCGCAATATCACTCTTTGGTTGGTCTCAAGCTGGCAATGTTCCCCCAATAGATATAGCAGAAGTTATAACAAATAATCTGAAGCGAAGCGGGCGATTCGATGTTATGGATATTCAGGATCTGCCACAAAATCCAACAAGTTTTGAAGCTATTAATTTTGATGATTGGCGAAAACTTGGTATGGAGAATATTGTAATTGGTAATCTTGTTCTAACAGAATCAGGGGACTATGATGTTAGCTTCAGATTGGTTGATATTTATCGCAAAAAACAAATTGCTGGATTTCGCATACCTACAAGACCAAAAGGCCTGAGAAGAGTTTCCCATCAAATTAGTGATATTATATTTGAAAAATTGACTGGAATAGAAGGAGCCTTTAATACACGTGTTGCCTATATAACAGTTAAAAAAAGTAAAGAAAGAAAAATTCACACTTTACACATAGCAGATGCGGATGGCGAAAATATAAAAACATTACTCGAATCTCCTGAGCCATTGCTATCACCGTCTTGGTCTTATGATGGGAAAAAAATTGCTTATGTATCTTTCGAAGGAAAAAACTCTTCAATATTTATTCAAGATGTATCTACGGGAAATCGTGAACGTATTTCAAAATTTCAAGGAATAAATAGTTCTCCAAGCTGGTCACCTGATGGTACTAAACTTGCAATTACACTTTCAAAAGATGGAAACACAGAGATATATATTTTGGACTTAATAACGAAATCACTAAAACGTATAACTTATAATGATGCTATAGATACAGAACCGAGCTGGTCACCTGATGGGAAAAAAATTGCTTTTACATCTGATAGAAGCGGTAGCCCGCAAATTTATGAAATTAGTATTGGAAAAAATAAAGCGAAAAGATTAAGTTTTGAGGGTATTTATAATGCTCGTGCTAGGTATTCCCCAGATGGTAAATTTATTACTCTCGTCCACTCAACGGGTGGTTCGTACCACATAGCTATACTCGACCTATACAATAGTAATAGTTACATCAACGTTTTAACCAAAGGCCCTTTAGATGAATCGCCAAGTTTTGCGCCAAACGGTAGCATGATTATTTATGCCACCACTGGTCGGCGCGGTGGGCAATTAGCAGCAATTTCCGTTGATGGACGTATAAAACAGCGCTTGGGCGTTGATTATCAAGGAGATGTGCGTGAACCTGCATGGGGACCTTTTTTAAAATAAAACACCAAAAACCTTCTATGCCCATACTGCTTAGGAATGTTATGCTATACACAAACAGCCTGTTAAAATGCTGATAAGGAGAAAACTATGTCTATTCGTTTATTATTTGCAGTTACTTTAACCTGCCTGCTAATAGGTTGTAGTAAAGACCAAGTTAAAGAAGATGGGCCTGCTGAAGTTACTGATCTTAGTGCTGATTCAACAACAGCAACGAGTGATGAAACGGCGGCGCAAGCCTATGGTGCTGATAGCGATTCGGGTTCGGCATTTAGTGAGCTGGATGATCCACAAAGTCCATTATCAGTTCGTATAATTTACTTTGAATATGATAGCAGTGAAATAAGATCTGACTACAGATCGGCTATCGAGGCACATTCGCTCTATTTACAAAAAAATCCTAACACAACAATCACTTTAGAAGGACATGCAGACGAGAGAGGTTCCCGCGAATATAATCTTGCGCTAGGCGAAAAACGTGCAAAAGCAGTTAAGCAACAAATGCTGCTTCTCGGAGCATCTTCAAGTCAAATAAGACTAGTTAGTTACGGGGAAGAACGCCCTGCAAGTGATGGACATGATGACTATTCCTGGCAACAAAATAGACGTGTTGAGATTTTGTATTAAACCAAAATACTTAATTCATGGTTTGTACGAATGCGCATTTTATTTTGCTTAATTAGTTTAACTTTTTATCATATTGCTTTAGCTGATGAAAATGATGTCAGTGAAAGCTTAACCCCTGTTATCGAGCCTGTTTCTAACGATATTACTACTCGCCTTGAAAAAATTGAAAATCAACTCAATAACAATGCTCTATTAGAAATGCTTGATTCAGTAGAATCTCTGAAGAAAGAAATTAATTCATTGCGTGGTGAAATTGAAATTCAAGGGCATACATTAAATAAATTAAAAGAAAAACAGCGAGATCTATATACCGACATAGACAGACGATTAGAGCCTATAGAAAATAGCGGTGTTTCTGGCAATGTTTCTGTCGAAATAGATAATGATGCAGCAATTGATGATCTTCAGGTTTTAAATGCGCCTAGCAATGATACTGAATTATCAGATGAAAATAGCTTAAAAACTGAAGAAGCTCTTGTTATTGAAACCACGAGCGATATCGGTCAAAGCAATGGGGCTATTGATAATAGTGATGAATATTTTGATCCAAGAGAAGCTGAAAAAGCTTACCGTGATGCTTTTAGATTATTAAAAGAAACACAATACAGCCAAGCATTAGATGAATTTAAAAACTTCTTAAAAAATTATCCTAATAGTGATTATTCAAGTAATGCACAGTACTGGATAGGTGAAGCTAATTATGTAATGCAAAGGTATGATACTGCAATTAATGAATATCAGGCTTTACTAAATACTTATCCAGATAGCCAAAAAGTTTCACATGCCTTATTAAAAATTGGGTATAGCTTCACAGAGCTTGGCAATATCGCAGATGCAAAAAAAATATTGAAAGACGTTATTCGACAATATCCTGATACTACTGCATCTAGACTTGCAAAAGAACGTTTGAGAAAAATTAATTAACTATATTTCTGAATTTTTCAAATGAGGTTAGTTAAAAATCCCTTTTCATCAATTCAAGAAGAAATTGAAGTTGTCGTAAATGAAATTTTCTATTCTTTACAAGGTGAATCGTCAAGAGTCGGGTTACCTACAATATTCATTCGATTAACAGGCTGTCCATTGCGTTGTCAATATTGTGATACAGAATATGCATTCACAAATGGTGAAAAGGTTTCATTAAAAGCAATCCTAAATAAGATAAAAAAATTTCCAACAAAGTATATTACTGTTACAGGTGGGGAGCCACTAGCTCAAAAATCATGTTATAAATTACTAACTAAACTATGTGATATTGGGTATGAGGTTTCACTTGAAACTAGCGGGGCTATTAATATTTCAGATGTTGACAAAAGGGTAAAAAAAATTGTCGATATAAAAACACCTGGCTCTTCTGAGGTAGAAAAAAATAATTTTAAAAATCTACAATATTTAACAACTAAAGATGAAATAAAATTTGTTATTTGTGATAAAGCTGATTATGTTTGGGCAAAAAAAGAGATAATTGAAAAAAATATGGATGGTATTTGTGAAATATGTTTCTCACCTGTTTATAAAACATTAATGCCATCTAAGCTCGCAAATTGGATTCTTAAAGATCAATTAAATGTTCGAATGCAAATTCAGTTACATAAGCATCTTTGGGGGGACACCCCTGGTAAATGAGAAATTCTAAAAAAGCCATAATACTATTATCTGGAGGTTTAGATTCTGCAACGACACTAGCAATCGCTAAAAAACTTGGTTTCGACTGCTATGCCCTGAGTTTTAATTATAAACAAAGACACATGTCTGAATTGAATGCTGCAAAAAATGTCGCAAAAAAATTAAAGCTGACCGAACATAAAATTATTGAAATAGATTTGACTCAAATTGGTGGTTCAGCTCTAACTGATAGTAAAATTGATGTTCCAAATTCACCAACTAAAGGAATACCTATTACTTATGTTCCAGCAAGAAATACAATGTTTTTATCTTATGCATTAGCTTGGGCTGAGGTAATTGGTTCATCCGATATTTTTATTGGTGTTAATGCAGTTGACTACTCTGGATATCCTGACTGTCGACCTGAATATATAGAGGCTTATGAAAAACTGGCAGCTTTAGCTACAAAAGCTGGTGTTGAGGGGGTCGGCTTCAAAATACACGCCCCACTTATCAAGCTCAGCAAATCTGAAATTATAAAAGAAGGATTGGCCTTGGGTGTTGACTTTTCACAAACTGTCTCCTGTTACCAAGCGAATGATATGGGTTTTGCATGCGGCCTTTGTGATTCTTGCATGTTTAGAAAAGAGGGTTTTGATTCTGCGGGTGTGTCTGATCCAACTAAATACCAGTAGTATTTTAAATATACTACTAGTTGATACTTGGTTTAAGTGATCTTGATGTGCTACTCATCGCGAGTTGTTGCGTCTCAGTTAGACGTATATAGTTAAAGTATCTAGTTCTTATTTCACGTACGTAGACGACTGTCTGCCCGCATCGACAGTTACGAATTTTCTTTCCGTTTTTTTCGTATGGTTTAGCCATAAGTAACATGGCTAATTCAACATTTTGAAACCACTTGTTCTTATCTAGCCCCATTTTCTCAGCTAGCGCTCGTGCTTTCTTTAATCTTGTGTACCCAGAATTATAGGAGGCAACTGCAAACCACATCCTGTCATCTATAAGTATTGAATTATCAAATTTTTCCCTGAGCTGGCTCAAATATCTAACACCCGCATCAATACTTTTTTCAACATTTTTTGTATCCCTTACCCCTAATAATTCTGCTGTTAACTTTGTTAATTGCATTACACCTTTAGCACCGGCATACGAATTTGCATTTGGGTTAAACTGACTCTCCTGAAACATTAAAGCTATAATAAGGCGCCAATCGAATCCATATTTCTCTGCATAATACTTTGTTTCATCATCATAAGGCGAAAGTGAATTTACTTTTACTAGTCCATTTTCTAACGATTCGCTTTCTAGTGGCTGTTCAAAATATTTTGCATGTAAAACATTATATTCAACACCACGATATTCACTTTTAATAAACATATTAAGATTATTATAGAGTTGTTTATTTTTAGCTCTTAATGCCCAGCGATGTGCTATTGGCTCTGATAAAGCAAAATGTGATTTTAATCCCATTTCACTTATACGATTCAATTTTATTTGATGCCCACCTATAATAGTAAAGTCGTAAATACCAAATGCCACTTTTAATAAAACTGTTGCGACATCAGTATCCTCCTCAATAAGATCAAAGTCATACCCTCGTTCCTTCAATCCTAACATATAGTCCCAATAAGGATTGTCGCGTGACAAGCTAATTCTTTTCCCTATTAAACCCCTCACATCAATTATTTGTGGGTCTTTACTTCTTCCTATTATTATTGGGCTTGCATAGTCATATGGTCTTGTATACTGAATTGACTTATTCTTAGATAACAAACCACTTGGTAATGATGCAGCTATGACATCTCCTTTTCCTTCAAGTAAGAGTTGAAACATTTCTTCTTGCGAATTCGCAAGGACTACATTCACACGTAATTGATTTTTCTTTGCATACGCTCTAAGCAATTCATATTCAAAGCCATTTAATTTTCCATTCTTTAGGTAATAGTGTGATGGCTTAGCATCCGTAATGACACGAATAACACCTCGCTGTTTTATTAATGTTAAATCATCTGTGTGAACTGATCCTATCCCATGCAAAATATGTTGCTTATTTAAGTATTGATTTAAAACTTTATGTAAATCTTTCGAATTACGATTTACTGCCCAAGCCATACTACTATTATTTGTTAAACTTAGACTTGTCTGTAATTTATTCTTTGAAATTGGATACTTATTTAGAAAAAGACTATCAATAACTGCTAGGTCATATTGCCCTGTTTTGACTCTTTCCATCGTTTTTTTATGGGAAATATAATTAGGTATCTCTTCCAAGGTCATCCCAATCTGATTTTTAGATAATTCAACAAGATGATCCCAAACTGGAGATACCCTATACGCTGCAATGTGTCTGCCCGCTAGATCACCTAGTTTTCTTATTCGACTATTATCTGAACGTTGAACAATTTTATAATCAGAGTTTGCCCACGCATTTGTGTAATTTATATAAGCATTTTTTTTCTCTGAAATGTTTTGCCTTTGACCAGCTATGATATCTCCGTTTCCTTTGGCCAATTCTAAAACTAAATTCCAACTGTTGAAATAAACCCAATCTATTTTTAAGTCATACTCAACGGTAAATTTTTCTAATAACTCTTTTTCAATTTTACTAATTACACAACCATCATCCTTTTTTTCTATTAAAACTCTAAGAGTTCCTCTATTAAGTATCGCTTCAAGACTATTTTTATGCAGAGGATTTTTGTTGGTACTTATACTATTTTCGTGGATCTCATTAGCTTTAGGCGCGACACAAAAATCATCTGTAAAATTCTCATCGATCGTGCCTGCTAGGCCAAGACTTGGTATTAGGAAAAAGGTGATGATAATTCTAAAAAAATTGGCAGGGGCAGATATATAGCTTGTATTGGCGGACTCCAAAATCAATTGCATGTAATTTGCCTCTAATCAAAGATGGCAGAATCATACCCTATTTTGCCTATAATATTCTATATATTGTATTACATTAAATAATAGACCCAACATATTGATATATTGATTAAATTCAATTTATCAAATAAGCGGATGGCGAGATAACTAGAAAAATTTATTTAAGCCCAGTAGTGCTCTATAATTGATGATTAGTAAGTACTTACTAAGTAGACTTATATTGCTCATTAATTTCATCTAAACGCTCTGGTGTACCAATATCACTCCAATATCCCAGAAAATTTTGACCGCTAAGTGTCTGATCCTCTATCGATTTATGAAGGAGAGGTGCTAACGGAAAATGCTCTTTTTCTGGCATATATTTCTTAAAAAATCTTGGATGAAAGAGCCCTATCCCACTATATGTGAGCATATTAGATCCCGAATCCAAAACTTGTCCGTTTTTTAAAACAAAATCACCATCTAAATTATGTTTTGGATTATTAACTAGAACGATATGTGCATCGTAAGAACCTAAATTCTTAGGTAATGAGCAATAATCAAAATTTGTAAAAATATCTGCATTAGTAAGAATGAATGATTTTTTGCCTAACAAAGGAAGCGCCTTTACAACACCACCTGCAGTTTCAAGAGGAGAAGTGCCTTCATCAGAGTATTGTATGTCTACATTATAATTTTCACCTGAACCTAAAGTTTCGCAGATTTGATCTCCCAAACGCCCAGTATTTATTATAATTTTTTCTACGCCTGCTATTACCAATGACTCTATTTGGTAAACGATAAGTGGCTTTCCTTTAATCTTAAGAAGAGGTTTTGGTGTGTTTCTCGTTAATTGACCCATCCGTTCCCCACGCCCCGCTGCTAAAATCATTGCAATCATTTACCTATCTTCCCGCATCTTTGGCAAAATTAATTTCTCAATTAGATTGCCTACTGGCTGTAGGTCTTGGTATTTCTCTTTAAGCTCCACAATATATGATAGTGTTCTTGGTATATCATCCAGAAATTTATGTTTACCATCTCGATTTGATAACCTAGCAAAAATTCCACTCGCCTTTAGATGTCTCTGTACGCCCATCAAATCGAACCATTTAGTGAATTCGTCTCGATTGATTTTAAATTCAGATTTTTCTTCAACGCGCCTAGCAAGATAAAAATCAATTAATCTATCAATTTCACTTTGCGGCAACTTTATATAACAATCCTTCAGCAAGGATACGAGATCGTAGGTAACCGGACCATATACTGCATCCTGATAATCTAAAATTCCTGGATTATTTTCATTCGTTACCATTAAGTTTCTTGAATGAAAATCTCTGTGAACAAATACTTTTGGCTGTTCTAATGCATTATTCATTAATAAGTTAAATAATTTGTCGAGTGAACTAATATGTTCTTCATTTAATTTAATATTAAGATGCTTCTCTACTAACCATTCTACAAACAAATCCATTTCGCTTTTAAAAAGCGAGCCACTATAATCATTAAGACCAGCAACATTTGATGATAGCTGCATGGTAACTAATGCGTTTATTGCGTCAGAATATAGATCATAAATAGACGAATTATTAACTGCGTCTAAATATAAATTATCTCCAAAATCGCTGAGCAATAAAAAACCTTTCTCTAAATCTACATTATGAATTATTGGAACATTGATGTGACACGCAAGTAGTTTTTTAGTAATTTTTACGAACGATTTAGAATTTTCTTTTTCAGGGGGAGCGTCCATTACAATGAATGTTTTATTTTTTAAGAACAAACGATAGTAAGTTCTGAAGCTAGCATCTTCCGAAGCTAGCTCAATATTGAAGGCACTCGATCCTAAACTATCTGAAAGCCAATGCTCTAGTGTGTTATAACGCTCTGTCATAAATGCCCTCAAATTGATAAAACTATCTGTATTTTAAAAGTTCAAATAAACATAATAAATATATAGAATCATCATATAAACTGCCATTATCTTCAATTATTCTTTAATTAGTACAGGAAATAGAGCGTATGGACATTATCTCAGCATCAACCTATATATTAATTGGGTTATTTCTACTCATTGTCAGCGCTAATTTTTTTATTGATGCAACTGCAAATATTGCTCTTCAATTTAGAATACCGCCCCTTATTATCGGTCTTGTTATAGTTGGTTTTGCAACTTCAGCCCCTGAAATCATTGTTGGTATAGAGGCAGCTTGGCAAAATAAAATTGATTTAGCGATAGGTAATGCAATAGGCTCAAATATTGCCAATATAGGACTGATTCTAGGAATAACCGCTCTTTTTTTATCTCCAATAATTATTAAAAGCGTAGCAATAAAGAAAATATATATGTTGATGTTTCTTACCATGTTTATCCCTTTAGCTTTAATGAAGCATGAGTCGAATCTGAGCCATTATGATGGTTTCATTTTACTATTATGTCTCGTTATTTCGTTTTTTATTCTAAAAAAAATTGCTGCTACTATCGATAGTAACGATCCTGTAAATAGTCAATTCTCAGAAGAGCTTTTGGAGATAGATAATAAAAATAAAATGAAAGCCTTTACCATATTGATTATAAGCCTCGTGGCTCTTCTAGTGGGTGCGCATGTTCTCGTTTTGGGTGCGGTAGCAATAGCAGAGCAACTTGAAATTAGTGATCTTATTATAGGCCTAACTATTGTTGCTGTTGGAACTAGTCTACCTGAAATTGCAGCTTCGGCAGCAAGCATCATGAAAAATAAAGCTGATATAGCAATAGGCAATGTTATAGGTTCTAATATGTTCAACATGCTAGCGGTGCTAGGTATCCCAGCTATTATTCAGGATTTGCCGGTTAGTAAGCTTAACCCAGACCTTTTCATTAGGGATATCGCAGTAATGTTCTTTCTAACAGTTATGCTCGCGATTATGCTATTTGGTCCCAAGAGAGTTAAACTTACAAAAACTAAGGGGGCGTTTTTATTAGCCTTTTTTGCAGGGTACCAATACTTTATCTATCTAAATATAACAGGTTAAAAAATTGAAAAATATAAGTTCAGAAAAACTGAAGAAATTAGCAAAAGCAGTGATTAAAACTGAACAAGTTGCGCTTTCAGCATTAGTGGATCGTATTGACGATAACTTTGTTGATGCTTGCAACATAATTCTAGATTGTGATGGTCGTGTTGTTATAACTGGCATGGGAAAATCTGGGCATATAGCAAACAAAATTGCTGCAACACTTGCAAGCACCGGAACACCAGCCTTTTTTGTACATCCTGGCGAAGCTAGTCATGGTGATCTTGGCATGATTACTCCTAAGGACGTTGTTATTGCATTATCAAATTCGGGTGAGACTGATGAAATTGTCGGGTTATTACCAGTTATAAAGAGATTAAACATTAGTCTTATAACATTAACCGGAAATTCAGATT
>CAJWRJ010000019.1 GCA_913046215.1 uncultured Legionellales bacterium
AGTTGTGCTAAATCTTCTATTGAATAAATATCATGATGAGGTGGTGGTGAAATTAAACCGACACCAGCTGTTGAATGGCGTACTTTTGCAATCCATGGATAAACTTTGGTTCCTGGCAATTGACCGCCTTCACCTGGCTTTGCCCCTTGGGCCATCTTAATTTGAAGATCATCGGCATTTGCTAAATATTCGCTGGTAACACCGAAACGTCCTGATGCTACTTGCTTTATTGCGCTTCTTCTTGAATCTCCGTTTTTATCCCTTTTAAATCTATCAGGATCTTCACCGCCTTCTCCAGTATTTGATTTACCGCCAATACGATTCATAGCAATTGCTAATGTTTCATGCGCTTGTTTACTAATCGACCCATATGACATTGCTCCAGTTGAAAATCTTCTCATAATATTTTCAATAGGTTCAACTTCGTCAATTGAAATTGGTTTTTTAGCAAATTTGAATTCAAATAAACCTCTTAATGTTGCTAAATTTTCGTTTTGCTCATCAACTAAAGCAGTATATTCTCTAAAAATTTCATATTGACCGGAGCGGGTAGCATGCTGTAATTTAAAAACTGTATCGGGATTAAAGAGATGGTACTCCCCATCACGACGCCACTGATATTCACCCCCCCATTCCAATTCTTTTTGTTTAATATCTCGACTTGGGTAAGCATTATTGTGACGCTGACTTATTTCTTTTGCTATTACATCAATTCCAATACCGCCAATGCGTGATGCTGTCCAAGTAAAATATTTATCTACAAACACTTTTTCAAGACCAATTGCTTCGAAAACCTGTGCGCCACAATATGATTGAATTGTTGATATTCCCATTTTTGACATTATCTTAACTAAGCCTTTATTAGCAGCCTTGATAAAATTCTCCACTGCTTCACTCTGATTCATTTGTGGTAAATATCTTTTTTGAATTAAATCATTCAGAGAATCAAAAGCTAGATAAGGATTTATAGCGCCAATACCATAACCTAAAAGCACAGCAAAATGATGAGTTTCTCTCGGCTCTCCTGATTCAAGAATCAAACCAAGTCGAGTACGTTTTCCATTTCTAATCAAATGATGGTGGACGCCAGCAGTTGCTAAAAGTGCCGGTATTGCTGTTTCTTTGTCATTAACACCACGATCAGAAAGAATTACAAAACTGTAACCATCATCTATTGCTTGGTCGACAGCTGCACAAACCCTATTTAGAGCTTGATCTAAACCTTGAGAACCTTTTTTTACTTCATACAAAATAGGAACTTTTTTTGTTTTCATTCCCGATACACTAATATTAGACATTTTTGATAATTCTTCGTTAGTGAGAATTGGAGAATTTATTTTTACCCTTTGACAGCTTATTGATGTTGGATTTAAAAGATTACTCTCTGGTCCGATAGTCGTAGCAACCTGTGTAACAAGCTCTTCCCTGATACCATCTAATGGCGGATTAGTTACTTGCGCGAATAATTGTTTAAAGTAATCATAAAGTAAACGAGATCTATTAGATAAAACTGCTAAAGCTGTATCTGTTCCCATAGAGCCTGTTGGCTCCATACCGTTTTTTGCCATGGGCGCCATTAGTATTTTTAAATCTTCATAGGTATAACCAAATATTTGTTGGCGCTGAAGAAGAGTCCCTGAATCAGAATTTAATAGCTTTGCTGGTGGTGATAATTTTTCGATTGGTATCAAATGCTCTTTAAGCCATTCTCCATATGGCTCAGCATTAACAAACTCCTCTTTTAATTCAGAATCATCGATAATACGTCCCTGCTTCGTATCCACCATAAAAATACGACCAGGATGTAGTCTTTCCTTTATCTCAATATTTTCTGGTGGAATGTCTAAAACACCTACTTCCGATGCCATGACAACCATGTCATCTTTAGTTACGTAATAACGTGAAGGTCTCAAACCATTTCTATCAAGAACTGCGCCAATAACATCACCATCGGTAAATGCAATAGATGCCGGCCCATCCCATGGTTCCATCAAACAGGCATGATATTCGTAAAAATCCTTTCTTTTTTGATCCATCGTTTCATGTCCAGACCAGGCTTCTGGAATCATCATTAACACTGCATGAGGTAGGGGACGACCTGACATATATAAAAATTCCATAACATTATCAAATATTGCAGAGTCACTTCCCCCTTCCGTAACAATTGGAAATAGTTTACTAATATCATCACCAAATAATTCTGATTTACATAAAGACTCGCGAGCGCGCATCCAATTGCTATTTCCTCTTACGGTATTGATTTCTCCATTATGTGATATATACCTAAATGGATGTGCAAGTTTCCATTCTGGCATTGTGTTGGTTGAAAAACGTTGATGAACGAGTGCTAATGCAGATTCAACATCGGGATCTGAAAGATCTGGAAACATTGGTTCAATTTGTGTGCCAGTCAACATTCCTTTATATAAAAAGGTACGACACGATAATGATGGTACATAGAACAAGCTTTGTTCAGTCATATCAGAATTCCATATAATATTCTCAACTCGTTTGCGAATTATATAAAGCTTCCGATCAAATGCTGCTGAATCTAAATCTTTATTTTTTCCAATAAATATTTGCTTGAAGGTTGGCTCACCCTCTTTAGCTGTTGGACCTAACGAGGAATCATTTGTTGGAACATCTCGCCAACCCAATAACTTTTGATTCTCTTCTTTAATTATCTTTTCAAATATTTTTTGGCAATCTTTAGATTGTGATTTATTGACGGGTAAAAAAACCATCCCTGTTCCATACTCATCGTCATTTGGTAAGTTTATATTAATATCACTGCATACTCGCTTAAAAAACTTATGTGGTTTTTGAATAAGTATACCCACACCATCGCCAGTATTTTCTTCACAACCACATGCACCACGGTGTAACAAATTCTTTAATATTGTTAGAGCATTATCGACTATTTCGTGAGATTTGCGTCCCTTCATATTGACAACAAAACCGACACCGCAAGCATCACTTTCTGTTTGCGGTTCATATAAACCTTGTTGTTCTTGAAATTTTTTCATAAAGATTTTTTCTCAATAAACGCGAGCATAGAACAGTATTATGACTGCACATACAAGACACAAAAGGGCTGAAATTATAATAAAGAGGCGTGTTTATGTCACGGTGCTTCGTGCGTCATACTTATACAGATTTTTTAGCAATCGAGCATAATTCAATTTATTTTTCAAGTACTTAGAATATGACAATGCTATTGAATTAACTCTTTTATACTTCCGACTGTCCTGACCCATGGTTTAATTTGTCTAGCTTTTTCCGGTAATTTACTGATTTCAGCACGCGCCAGATCACTACTATCAAATAAACCATATACTAGAATATGGTAGTTTTTTCCTTTAATGTTTGCAGAAAGCTCTATTATTTCATCATTATTATCAAAATACTTTAGATAATTTGTTATTGTTTCCGTTTCTATAGCACTAATTAATTGGAGTACATATTTATCAGAACTTTGACTCATTAACCAATCAATATCTTTATTTTTTTCTTCTACTACTTCAATATTATCATTCTTAATTTCGTTTGTTGTGGCAACACTAGCAACACCTCTAGTTTCAATATTTATATTGTCTTCAGGAATAGAAAGAATTTCGATGCCTGTAATATTATCATCCTGACTTTCAGTTATAATTTCACTATTATTCACATAATCATTAATTGTTGATACCTCGATTTCCTCTTGAATTTCAGACTCATTAATCTCTTGCAGCGCAATCAATAAATCTTTATCTATACTTATATTATTTTTGCTTTCTTCTGGCAGGTCTATTTTAAATACAACTTTTTTATTCTCGTCATTATGATCAGCTAGAAAAGATTGATAAACAACGAGTAAAATCACTATTGATAATACACAAAAAACCTTATAATTTTTAAAAAGTGAAAAAAAATTATTAGAATTTTTTTGTATATTTATTTCATTTATTGTTGATATTGGATCTTTTAAATACTGTTTACAAAAAACATCGATTTTCTCTTTAGAGCCATTTGTGATAATAAATATTTTTTTTAAAATTTGATCGGAAAAAATATTTTTATCCAATTCATTATTTATGTATTTTTCTTGAATATAGTTTTTTGTCTCTATTTCATTAAAATCTGTCATATATTGTATAAATCACCATTATGTAATTCTGTCACACTCAGATAATGCAAAACGATCTGTCATACCTGCTATGTAATCAGCTATCATTCTAGCTTTTTTCTGTTCGTGCTGCTTTTTATCATACAACTTAATTTTTCTTTGAAGCTCATTAGTTAAAAGCTCTGGTTTTTTCATATAAGTTTTGAAAAGGTATGTGACAGTTTCTTTTGCTTTTTTTGTCATTAGGTTGACTTGTTCATGTTGGTATAACTTTTTTCTAAGTAAAAATTTTAAATCTTTATGTTTTTTTTCTACCAATAAACTCATTTTAATTAATAATTTCTCACTATTTCGTACTGAGTTAACATTATTTGGTTTACACTCATCAATAATTATTTTGCTTGTCTCAATAAGATCGCTAACAATATAATTAATCATATTTCTAACAACTTCATGTCTTATCTGCCTTTGATTTAATTCTTTGCATTTTTCACAAACCATTTCATATTGCTCTAGAAAAAAATCAGACTCATTTAAAATTTCAAAACTGAGTAATCCAGCTCTCAAACCATCATCAATATCATGGTTGTTATATGCAATTTCATCTGCAACATTAGCAATTTGTGCCTCTAGACTTGGTTGATTATTATTTAAAAATCTTTCTCCTAGTTCGCCTAATTTTAATGCATTTTTCTTTGAACAATGTTTTAAAATTCCCTCTCTAGTCTCGAATGTTAAATTAAGTCCAGGAAAATCTAAGTAGCGTTGTTCCAAAATATCAACTATTCGCAATGATTGTAAGTTATGTTCAAATCCGCCAAAATCTCTCATACATTTATTAAGAGCATCCTGTCCTGCATGTCCGAATGGTGTATGACCAAGATCATGAGCCAAGCATATTGCCTCGGTGAGATCTTCATTTACATTGAGTGCACGGGCAATTGTTCTACCTATTTGTGAGACTTCAATTGAATGGGTGAGTCTAGTCCGAAACATATCTCCTTCATGATTAACAAATACTTGCGTCTTATATTCTAAACGACGAAATGCTGAACAGTGAATTATACGATCCCGATCGCGTTGAAATTCATTTCGATAATTTGACTGAGTTTCTTTATGTAATCTTCCTTTAGATTCATTTGGTAAAACGGCAAAATTTTTTAATTCTTTTGTTGCCATAAATTCTCTCGTCACAAAAAACTCTCGATTGTTTCTTTCAATAATTCATCAGAATACTCTGAGGTTAAAAAAGCTTCGCCAATATTTTTTAACAAAACCAAATGTAAAATACCCTCTTTACTTTTTTTATCAATCTTCATATTTTCATATATTTTTTCGAATTGTACGTCCTTATGTATTTTCACTGGTAGATTTGCCTTAATTAATAACGATTTTATTCTATCAAGATCACTTTGCTCAAAAATACCTAATCTCCTTGATAAATCGGCTGCCATTAACATGCCGCAACCAACAGCCTCTCCATGTAACCATTTTTTGTAAGACAGCGCTGTTTCTATCGCATGGCCAAATGTATGTCCAAGATTTAATATGGCTCTATACCCAATCTCTTTTTCATCTTCAGCAACCACTTCTGCCTTATTAATACAGGAACGTTCAATTACATATGATAATGACTTTTCATCTCGCATGACTAATGAACTAAGATTTTCCTCTAGCCAATCGAAAAATTTTCCATCTTTGATAATTCCATATTTAATAACTTCAGCTAGACCTGCTGAAAACTCTCTCTCTGGTAGCGTTGATAAAACAGATGTATCTGAAAATACAGCAGATGGCTGATAGAAAGCTCCTATCATATTTTTACCTGAAGTATGATTAACTGCTGTTTTGCCTCCTACAGATGAATCTACTTGTGCTAGCAAAGTTGTGGGTATTTGTATAAATTTAACTCCTCTCTGATAACACGCTGCGGCAAATCCGGTAAGATCGCCAACCACTCCACCACCTAATGCAATTAATATGCATGTTCTACTAAACTTTTTTTCTATCAATTTACTTATTACATTATTAAAGTATTCGAGAGACTTAAAAGATTCTCCATCTGGTAATATGTAAGTTTCATAATCTAATTCGCCTACATGTTTTTCAATTATACTCAAATAAAGTGGCGCAACTTTTTCATTAGTAACAATTAGAATTTGTTTACTGGTAAGATATCTTTCGAATAGATTTGTATCCGACAGTATTGAATTACCAATGTATATGGAATACGTTCTGTCCTTTAAATTAACTTTTATTGTTTTCATATTTATTAATTAGTTTTAATATTTTTTGCAAAATTTCGGATGTTCCCAAAATATCTGTCTCTACGACTTCGTCTGCTATAGACGCATAAATTGATTCTCTTTCTGCAAGAATTTCTTTAATCTTGCCCAATCGATCATTGCCCTGTAACAAGGGACGACTTTTATCACCAGAGGTTCTTTTATATATCTTCTCAGCTGATGATTTAAGATATATGACCAACCCGTTATCAGCTAGCATATTTCTATTTTCCTCATCAAGAATAACCCCTCCACCAGTTGAAAGAACTATATTATTCAACAATACTAATTTTGAGATTATCTTTTTTTCACGCTCTCTAAATCCAGAATCTCCTTCTATCTCAAAAATAAGAGGTATATCAGCACCAGTATTTTTCTTTATTTCTTCATCTGTGTCATAAAATTTTTTTTCTGCTTTATTTGCCAATTTTTTACCGATAGTAGTTTTACCAGATCCCATTGGTCCAATTAAAAACACATTGTTAAGCTTATTTACCATTAATATAAATTATATTGTATTTTTAATTTTATTTTGAAGAAAACTTATTTACGTACTTAATTATACAAAAAAAAGGGTACAGCCTTACGGATATACCCTCCATTATTATATCTTTTGTAATTATTATTTTATTTTCAGGCTATCTTTCAATATTTTTGGTGTTATAAATATTAATAATTCATCTTTTTTTCTATCTATGTCAGTCCTTTTAAATAAAAATCCAACATAAGGAAGATCACCGAAAAAAGGTATCCTATCTACTGTTTTTCTGTCAGATGATGTATATACACCGCCTAATACTACGGTTTCACCATTATTCACTAACACCTGAGTTGTTACACTGCGAGTATTAATTGCTGGCACCCCGAGTACAGTAGTACCACTTACAGTATCTTGATTGACTTGCAAATCCATAATAATACGATCATCAGGAGTGATTTGCGGTGTTACACGAAGACTGAGGACTGCATCCTGAAAAGATACAGAAGTTGCTCCACTAGATGATGCTTCTTGAAATGGTATCTGAACACCAGATTCGATAATAGCCTCGGTCTGATTAGCTGTAATAACTCGTGGGCTTGCTATATCTTCTCCTCTTCCCTCAGCAATTAACGCAGATAACTCTAGTTGTAACAGATAAGAACCGACTTTACCGACTGCCAGTGCTAGCGCTGCTGCGTCAGCTGGTGTTGCCGGTAAACTCACAATCAAACCTTCAGTTGTGTCAGCGCCAAAAGTAGTCAAAGCACCGAAATCAGTAGTCCCGGCTTTATTACCTCCAATAGAAACAAAAGGATCTTCTGGTGCGGCACCAATATCTCCTCTAGTTGTTGTTCCTTGTTTACTTGCTTTTGAGTAACCAAATCTAACGCCTATATCTTTAGCAAAAGATTCATCTGCATTAACGATGCGAGATTCAATTAGCACTTGCCTGACTGGTACATCTAATTTCAATATTAATTCTCTAATTGCTTTGAGACTGGTTGCAACATCTTGAACAATCAATGTATTCGTTCTTTGATCAATCGAAACAGTTCCGCGTTCTGACGTTAACTTATTCTCGCCCGACTGAATTAATGACGACAAATCAGATGCATTTGCATAATTAACTTGAATAAACTCAGTTCTTAATGGCGCAAGTTCTTCTATTTGTTGGTTAGCTTCAAGCTCAACACGTTCACGTGCTGTTAACTCATCTTGAGGTGCAACCATCATTACATTGCCATTTACTCGTTTACCCAATCCTCTTGATTTTAAAATTATATCGAGTGCTTGGTCCCAAGGAACATTTTTAAGACGAAGTGTTACATTGCCTCCGACAGCATCACTAGTGACCATATTAAGTCCGGTAAAATCAGCAATTAACTGTAGCACTGCTCTTACTTCAATATCCTGAAAATTAAGCGATAACCGTTCGCCTGTATATCCAATTTTTTCTTTAATTAGCTTTTCTTTTTCTTCTTTGCTTAGCGGTTTAAATTCAATAGTATAATTTTCATCAGACTGGTAAGCTAAGTGATCAAAATCTTCGTTGACTGCACTGATAACCATCTTGGTATTACTGCCACTTGCAGCTGTATCTATCTCTTTTACAGGAGTTGCAAAATCTATCACATCCAGCTTTCTATCTAACTCTGAAGGTAACTGCGCTCCGATAAAATCTATCACAACATTTCCACCTTCAGTTCTCATATCAATTGGTATCATTGGATTTGATAATTCAACAATAATTCTTCCTTCGCCTTTTTCACCTCTCCTAAAATCAATACTCTTGATGCTACTTAATGAAGATGAGGTTTCTTTGGGTGCTTCAGAATAAGATCCTGTTTGCGAATCGCTTTTTGCAACACTTGCGCCACTACCTAAACTTAGAATTACGGTATTACCACTTACATCGATTGAATAAGATACGGAGCGAGTTAGATTAATTACCACACGTGATCTTCCTTTAGCTTCGATTGCATTTAAGCTATTAGCCATCCCTATACCGATAGTTTGTGATTTTTCATTAAGATTGAGTGATGTGTTTGGTAAATCAATAACAACCCTAGCAGGATTGTCCACGCTAAAGGTTAATGGTTCAGATGAAAGGGCTTCAGAGAGCTCCAGTTTTATCTGGACCCTTTCGCCAGGCATAGAGGATGTCTTTATGCTGTCCAATGTTACAGCTGCAACCGAGCTACAGAAACAGACACCTACTAGTGTCGCTAGAAGGTGTATTGCTCGCAATTTTTTATTCATATAATTCATATACATATGTAATATATCAAATCTAGTACTTAATATCATAACGTTTATCTATATTTATTATTCTATAAGGGGTAACAACGCCATTCTTTCTTCATATCTACCGTTGTTATCCTTAACAATTTCCCTTATTTCAATTTTTTCCTCTTGAATCGCTGTAATCTTGCCAATATTTAAGCCGATGTAGTTCCCCGCTTTAACCCTATGAACAACGCCATTTGGATCCGTAACAATGCCCCATTGGGTATTTTCGTTCTCGATTGTCCCAACCATTTTAAGGCTGTCTAACTCAAATCTCTCCAACTCTTCTCTATTTCGATTCTGTATTTCCTTTCTCATCTCTTCGGTTAATCCATCATCAACCGGTCCATCCGAATCACCAATAATCTGTGTTTGCTCCTCAATAACATAAAATAATTTAAACGGACTGGTATCACCTAATTTTCCTGATTCGTACAAGTAAGCCTCATAAGGTTTTATTTCTGGCAAGGGTACAAGTTTACCGCCTGGTGTTGACATAATATTGGACACTTGCTGTTCAAGATCCGACATATCTCTGGAAGTGCAACCAGCACTTAACACTAAAACTAACAAAGCAAGTATTGATTTATTATTATATGTATACTCCTTATAAATCACTGTTCTTCCTCTTCGTCTTCATCTAGTGCACGATAAGTTTGCGCAATCATTTCCATCTCAAGTTCGCTGTATGCTGTCCCACTGTTTTTGAATAATGGATTAACCTTAAGATCAACATTATGTGTTGTCACAATTCTTGGCAATCGTGCCAGACCACTAATAAATTCACCGAATTTATGATAATCACCGTGAACCTTAATTTTAATTGGCAGAACAGCATAAAATTCTTTTGGTTCTTCGGGCTGAGGTTCAAATAATTTAAATTCGAGCCCAGCAGAAAGTCCAGTTTGAGAAATATCAACTAACAAACCAGCGACTTCAGTTGCATTAGGCAACTGACGAACCATATCTCCAAAAGATATCTCCATCTCTTTCATTTGTTCTTTCAAAGCATTCAAGTTTGCAGCCTTTCTTTGTTTGAGCTTAAGCACTTCTATCTTTTCTTGCTCCTGTCTTTCAAGGCCTGCAAGCTCATCACGTTGTTTTGTTATATCAAATTTCCATCCTGCAAAAAGCAGTGCTGCAAAAATAACAATAAATAAAATTGCCTTAACACTAACCGGCCATAATCCTGGGTTATTTGGATCTAGGTCCTTAAAGTCGTTCAAAATATTCATAAACCCTGAACCTCATCTGCACCTTCATCAGTGGGCACGACCTGATCAAAAGTCAGGGTAAATGTATTCAAAATTTTGTCGCTACCTGTTAGCTGTATGTTCGTTCCTATTACTGTTTCTTCAATAATTTTTAACCGTGGGTTGGTTAGCCACTCTGATTCGTCTATCTTTCTCATAAAGGATGAAACACGAGCATTTGATGCAGCCTGACCCACAATAGTTATTTTCGATTTTAATTGAGTCATCCTTGTTATCGTCATGCCCTCCGGCTTACTTTTCACTAATTCATCAAATAAACGCACAACCAATGGTCGATCTCGCTGCAGTGACTCAATCGCTCTCATTCGTGCAAGTAATTTTTCTTTTTGTTTTTCTAGTTCTTTTATTTCTACAATCTTTTTATCAACTTCTGTAATTCTTTTTTCGATATATGTAATTCGCTCATTTTGAAAATCAATTAACTGTGTATGATAAAAATGAACAAGCCCGACTGTTAAAGCTGCAGCTAAAATAACCATGCCGAGCATAATCAAAAATTCATTTAGTAGTTCTTTACGTCTTTCTTCGCGCCATGGAAGTAAATTTATTTTTGCCACTAGCCCTTACTCCTCATAGCTAGACCACATGCAATCAATAAAGAAGGTGCGTCATTAGCGAGTGTTTTTTTGTTAACTTTTGGGGAAATATTCATATTCGAAAAAGGATCAGCAATCATGGTTTTTGTTTCCAGTCTTGAGTGCATTAAATCAGCTAACCCTGGAATTGATGCAACACCGCCGGCAAGAATGAGAATATCAATTCCTGTTGTTTCGCTTGAAGAATAAAAAAACTGGAGAGCTCTTGAAATCTCAGAAACAAGATTTTCTTTAAAGGGCTCTAGAACTTCACTTTCATAATCGTCTGGTAGTTTTCCTTGTTTTCTTGCTATTGATGCTTCTTCAAACGACAAACTGTAGCGACGTTGTATTTCTTCAATTAGTTGCACTCCACCAATCGCTTCATCTCGAGAGTAAACAACTTTAAGACCCTCCAAAACACTAAAGGTCGTTGCCCTCGATCCGATATCGGCAACAGCGATTACATCTTTCGAAACTCCTGCAGGAAAATTCTCGGCAATCCAAGCTACGGTATTTTCAATTGTGAATGCTTCAATATCTACAATTTTTGCCTTTAGCCCACCTAGCTCCAAAGAAGCAACAACATTATCAACAATCTCGGTTCTAGCAGCAGCAAGTAAAACATTTACATTTCCGTCATCTTTGCTAGGTTCGTCGTTTACTTCAAAATCAATTGCGACTTGATCCAACGGGAATGGTATATGTTGATCAGCTTCAATCTGAATCTGTCCCTCCATATCATCATCTGATAAACCTGATGGCATGCTAATAACCTTGGTAATAACTGAAGAACCTGCTACACAAACTGCGGCATTCTTCGTTTTTGTCCCAGCTTTCCGAACAACGCTCGCCACGGCCTCGCCGACTTGCTCAATATCGTTTATAGTCTTCTCAGAAACTGAATTTGGTGCTAATTGTTCAACAGCATAGCTTTCAACCTGATACTTTTTGCCACGTAAGCTAAGCTCAAGTAATTTTATTGCTGTCTCACTAATATCAATGCCTAAAATAGGAGCTGACTTTTTTCCAAATGAAAACACTAATTTTTCCTTTCCAATTCATAGGTTATATGGGATATGTATAATACTACATAAAGTTATTTTGACTACTACTGCAATATAATCTTTTGTATCTAATTTGAAAGAGTAGAATTTAGTATTATTCAAAAAATAAAAGAAAAAAATGTAAGGATATCAAAGACCTAAAAAAAATATGCTACGTTTCGTATTTAATTTTATTCAATCAGCGGTGCTCTTTAGTTTGGCAGCAATATTGATCGTTAGCCTCTATATACTGCCTAATCTTCCCGATATTGAAACGTTGAAAGATATAAAAATGCAAGTACCGCTGCGGGTTTATAGCGCAGATTTGTCGCTTATTGCTGAATACGGTGAAAAACGGCGAAAACCCATAAAAATTGATGATTTGCCGCCCATGCTTGTTAACGCTTTTTTAGCTGCAGAAGACGATCGTTTCTACGAACATCCTGGTGTTGATTGGCAAGGCTTAGTTAGAGCAACCTATTCATTAATAAAAACCGGCACAAGAAAACAGGGTGGCAGTACAATTACAATGCAAGTTGCTAGAAATTTTTTTCTAAGTCGCGAAAAAACTTATTTGAGAAAACTTAATGAAATTTTTTTAGCATTCAAAATAGAACGTGAACTTAGTAAAAAAGAAATTCTTGAATTGTACCTAAATAAGATATTTTTAGGACAAAGAGCTTATGGAGTTGCTGCCGCATCACAAGTCTATTATGGAACCGATATTAACTCGCTAAATTTATCGCAATTAGCAATGATAGCCGGTCTTCCCAAAGCTCCTTCAAAATCTAACCCTGTTACCAATCCTGAGCGTGCATTGCAACGCAGAAGTTATGTTTTGCAAAGAATGTTGGAACTCTCATACATAACAAATGATGAATTTAATCAAGCTAATGAGACAAAGATCAATGCAACATTGCATCGCATGAAACCAGAAATTGAAGCACGTTATTTAGCTGAGATGGTTAGAAATGATCTTTTTCAAAAATATGGTAAGGATGCATACACAGATGGCTTAGAAGTTACTACGACAATTCGTGATACTAATCAGATAGCTGCAAATAATGCATTAATAAACTCATTATTAGCATATGATCGTCGTCATGGGTATCGCGGGCCTGAGCAGCATATTGATGATGTTGATTCAAAAAATGATGAAGAACTCTCCAATCTACTAAAAACTTTTTCAATTTTAAGTAATTTATATCCGGGCTTAGTTAGAAGTGTTAATGAAAAATCAATTATTGTTTACATAGTAGATGTTGGTGAAAAAGAAATTAATTGGGAGGGTTTAAAGTGGGCAAGAAAATATATCTCTGAGGATAAAAGAGGCCCTAAACCTGAAACAGCATATGAAATTTTAGAACCCGGAGATATTATTCGTTTGCTTAAAAATGAAAACGATGAGTGGGTTTTATCTCAAATACCAGATGTAGAGGGCGCATTAATTTCAATTTCTCCAGAGGATGGTTCTGTTTTTTCTTTAGTTGGAGGTTTTGATTTCTTTAAAAATAAATTCAATCATGTTACTCAGGCAAAAAGACAGGCTGGCTCTGGTTTCAAACCATTTATATATTCCGCTGCGATTGCAGCAGGAAAAACTGCAGCCACAATTATCAATGACGCGCCAGTCGTATTTGATGTTCCTGGAATGGAACAATGGAGGCCAGAAAATTATAGTCTAAAAAGTCATGGACCAACTAGATTACGCGAAGCACTAACACACTCACGTAATTTAGTTTCAATAAGATTATTAGATTCTATAGGCCTTCCATTTGCACTTGAACATATTCAGAAATTTGGATTTGATATTAATCAACTTCCACAAAACCTTTCCCTAGCATTAGGTACTGGAGAACTATCTCCATGGGAATTGGCAAGAGGTTACTCAGTATTTGCAAATGGTGGATTTCTTGTCGAACCATACTACATAAACGAGATTAAAACCTATGACAATAAAATAATTTACCGGGCTAACCCCTCGGTTGTTTGTAATGAATGTATTGATGTTCAAAAAGAAATAACAATAAAAGAAAGTGATAAAGACATAAAAGAAAATATAACTGAATTAATCTATGATGACGTAGTAGAGCAAATATATTCTCCTCGCGTAATCAATGAAAAAAATATCTGGATTATGAATTCAATAACTCAAGATGTTATAAAGCATGGCACCGGTAGAAGAGCACTTGAGCTTCAACGCGCCGATCTATCTGGTAAGACAGGAACAACAAATGATCAACATGATGCTTGGTTTTCAGGTTTTAACTCGAATATTGTCACAGTGAGCTGGGTCGGTTTTGATAAATTTAAACCACTTGGAAAGCGTGAAACAGGTGGACGTGCAGCCTTACCAATGTGGATTGACTACATGAGAGTAGCGCTAGATAACACACCCAAATCTACTATGGCAAGACCAAAAGGATTGGTTACTGTTCGCATAGATTCAAAAACTGGAGAAGCCACAAATCCCTCTAATCCAGATGCAATATTTGAAACATTCAGATCGGAATATGCCCCAAGGAAACAAAAAAATAATAAACAATCTGACATTTTACTAGAAGATGATGGAGCGATATCTACACCTGAGCAATTATTTTAGTTATGTCGTATGAGTCTTAAATGACATGAAAACAAAAAAAGATTTCCTAAGAGTCGCGGTTCATACACCACTAAGAAGGACGTTCGATTATCTTCCTAATAAAGAAACTGAATTAAAAATATTAAAACCTGGAATTAGGGTTTCCATACCTTTTGGAAAACAAAGAAACGCTTCTGGTGTTATTATTTCGATAAATAGTAAATCTGAATACCCTTATCACAAATTAAAAAAAATCAATTATGTAATTGATGAAAGTCCTGTAATCGATAGCAAACATCTTGATCTACTAATATGGGCAAGCACTTACTATCATCACCCTATTGGAGAAGTTATTCATAATGCTTTGCCAACCCTTCTAAGAAAAAATGATAATACAAATAAATATGAAGATTTTTTTTGGTCATTATCAGAAAAAAATTCTATTTCTAATGCCGGATCTATAAAAATTTCAGCTATTCAAAAAGAAATAATTAAACACTTAAAAGAAACTGGAGAACCAATAAATGACTTGGAACTAAAAAAAATTTTTCCAAGTGCAAAACGTTCTTTGATCTCACTTGAAAAAAATGGTTTGGTAAGAAAAGAAACTAAAGGGAATGTGAAAATTAAAAAAAACAATACCAAAGAAAATATAACATTAAATGAATATCAGGATACTGCAATAAATAAAATTTTGGCGTCAATCAATAGTAACTGTGTTTATTTATTAGACGGATTGACTGGCAGTGGAAAGACCGAGGTATATATGACCGTAATGGAAAACGTTATAGAATCGGGTAACCAATGCTTAGTATTACTGCCAGAAATTGGCCTCACACCACAACTAATACAACGATTTAAGAATAGATTTGATGTCCAAATTGGAATTCAACATTCTGGTCTATCAAACATAGAACGTCTCAAACACTGGCAAGACTCAAAATCTGGTAAAGCAAAGATTATATTGGGAACACGCTCCGCTATTTGGACGCCTCTTAAAAATCCTGGTATTTATATTATCGATGAAGAACATGACCTTTCATATAAACAACAAAGTGGATTTCAATACTCAGCACGTGATCTACTTGTAGTTCGGGCAAAAAAGGACAATGTTTCGGCTATATTAGGTTCGGCAACTCCATCACTTGAGACAATTTTTAATGCTAACAAAAATCGATATTCACATTTAATTTTGCCAAAAAGAGCTGGAGTAGCTAGACAACCCAAGTTTCGGCTGCTCGATATACGCGGTAAAAAAATGCATGGGCCTTTATCGTATATACTCATCGAGGAAATTAAAAAACATTTAAAAGAAAAAAATCAAGTTTTACTATTTTTAAATAGAAGAGGTTATTCAACATATCTGTATTGTCATAATTGTGGCTGGAAAGCAGAATGCGAAAGATGTGAAATTCCTTTTACTTATCACAAATCAAAAAATAATCTTAAGTGTCATCAATGTGGATCATCAAAAAAGAATATTAAATGCTGTCCATTATGCGAATTGGAACTACTTAGATTAGGGCATGGTACAGAACAAATAGAAGAAGTGCTGTCGAAACAATTTCCAAATTCAAATATTGCAAGAATAGACCGTGACACAACAAGAAAAAGAAATGCAATGAATAACTATCTAGAAAAAGTAAACACAGGAGAAATTGATATTTTAGTGGGTACACAAATGATTACCAAGGGGCATCACTTCCCCAATGTTACATTAACTGCAATAATAGATGCGGATCGTGGATTATTTTCAACTGACTTTCGTGCAAGCGAGAGGCTAGCACAACTCTTTATGCAGGTCAGCGGAAGAACTGGAAGAGGCAAAAAAGAGGGTACTGTAATTGTACAGACATACAACCCAGATCATCCGTTATTTCATACTCTAATTAAACATGGATATAATCATCTATCAAAATCATTGCTGAAAGAAAGGAAATCATCATTATTGCCTCCTTATTCACACATGGCATTCTTAAGAGTTGAGGCGCATAATATTAATCAGGTAAAATATTTTATAAAAAACGCTGGCATGCATTTAAATAAATTCTCAAAAAATACACTGCAGCTATTTGGGCCAATTCCAGCATTAATAGAAAAACATAGCGGGCGATTTCGTTATCAATTAATAATTCAAGCATCTAATAGAAAAAATTTGCATGCTCACATGGATAAATGGTTGCAAAAATTGGAAACAATGAAAGGCTCGAAAACGGTTCGCTGGTCACTTGATATTGACCCACAAGACATGAGCTAAAATTAATTATGAACAAAAAAATAAAAATCACCTTATCGCTTCTCTTCTTTGCTATAACAAGTACAACTCCTGTTTTAACAGAAGATCTAGACGTCAATATAAGTCAAGAAATAAGTTTTATTGATGTTATTCACAATGGTGAAAAAATACGAATAAAAAGAGAACAAAATACCAAAAATATGGTTAATCCTGAGTTTGGTAGAACATCAAGAAAATGTCCGCCATTTTGCATACAGCCAATGAATTTAGGAAATGGAGTTGAAACTGTAGGAGAATTAGAATTACTGGGATATTTAAAAAAAATATCTAATGGTGATGAATCAATAATTGTAATTGACTCGAGAACAAAAGATTGGGTAAAGAAAGGAACGATACCAGGTTCTGTAAATATTCCATGGAAATTATTAAAACCAGAAGCAGGTGCTGATCCTTTTGAAATTACTGAAATTTTAGAGAAGGAATTTAATGTAATTAATATTGAAGGATTATGGAATTTTTCAAGCGCAAAAACATTGGTGCTTTTTTGTAATGGCATGTGGTGTGGGCAATCACCCTCTAATATCAAAACATTACTAAGATTTGGATACCCAGCTAACAAGCTTAAATGGTACCGTGGTGGTATGCAAAACTGGGAAATTCTAGGGTTTACTGTAGTTAAATAGAACAGCCCAATTGAAAAAACAACTCCAGAAATTATTATACCAATCCCTTCAAGCTATCAAATCTGAAGGTATGGAAATCTCAATTGAAAAAGAAGATATAAAAATTGAATACACTCGCGATTTAATTCATGGTGACTTTGCTTCCAATATCGCAATGTTATTGGCAAAAAAAAATAAATGTAACCCCCGTGAATTAGCAAACAAAATCTCTGAAAATCTCCCGCAAACGGATTTTATTGCGCGTACTGAAATTGCAGGTCCTGGCTTCATTAACTTTTTTCTAAACCAAAATGCGTATTTATCTGTCGTCCTTGATATTTTAGAAAAAGGAACTAGCTTTGGTAATTCTAACATTGGAAATAATCAACCTATCTTAATCGAATTTGTTTCAGCAAATCCAACAGGGCCATTACATATTGGACATGGACGAGGAGCAGCTTACGGCGATGCCATCTCTAATTTACTTAATAAAATAGGATTTGACGTGGATCGTGAATATTATGTCAATGATTCTGGTAGACAAATGAATATATTAACTTTGAGTATTTGGTTGCGCTATTTAGAGCTCATGGGTAAGAAAATTAATTTCCCTGAGAAAGCATATCAAGGTGACTATATCAAAAAAATTGCTCATGAAATAAAAGAAAAATATGCAGATGAATTTTTAATTTCAAATATACAGTCATTAAATCTCTCTAATAATAAAAATGATGAGGAGGAAATGCTAGATAGTATGATTAATTCATGCATCAATGAGCTTGGTGAAGAAAAATATACTGTAATACATAAAATTTCTTTAGATTCTATTCTAACTTCAATAAAAAAAGATTTATCAGATTTTGGGGTAACATTCGATAAATGGTTTTCAGAAAACTCACTAATGAAAACAGATTCTTTAAATAAATGTGTATCTAAACTTGAGATTAATTCGAAAATTTATGAAAAAGATGGGGCTAAATGGTTTCGCTCTAGTGACTATGGTGACGAGAAGGATCGTGTAATTATGAGAGAAAATGGTCAATCTACCTATTTCGCGTCTGATATTGCCTATCATGTATCTAAATATGAACGTAAATATAAAAAAATTATTAACATCTGGGGTGCTGATCATCATGGTTATATCCCGCGTGTTAAAGCCTCCATTGAGGCGTTAGGTTACTCCCCAAAAGTACTCGAAATATTGTTGGTTCAATTTGCTGCTCTTTTTAGAGGTAAAAAGAAATTACAAATGTCTACACGTTCCGGACAATTCGTTACTTTAAAGGAGCTAGTCATGGAGGTAGGTAAAGATGCTGCGCGTTTTTTTTATGTAATGAGAAAAAGCGAACAACATTTAGATTTTGATATAGAGCTTGCTAAGTCTGAGTCTAATGATAATCCGGTCTATTATATACAATATGCTCATGCAAGAATTTGTAGTGTATTTAACCAAATGAAAGAAAAGAAATATGCTTTTACTAAAATAAAAAATATATCAGACCTTTCTGTGCTCGATGAACCTCAAGAAATTAGCTTATTATCATCTCTCGCAAAATATCCTGATGTAATTGAAAGTTCAGCTATTACTTATGAGCCTCATCAATTAGCATATTACTTGAAAGAACTTGCAAATTATTTTCATACCTATTACAACGCTAATCAATTTCTTGTAGATGATGAAAAGCTTAGAAATGCTCGTCTTTCACTTATAGATGCAACTAGGCAAGTTATAAAAGATGGGTTGTTGCAACTAGGTGTAAGTTCCCCTGAGAAAATGTGATGTCAAGAGACTATAAAAATATAAAAAAAAGTAAAAGTAACCCCCAAGGAAAAAATTCGGGTAATTTTTTCGCATTTTCAGTTGGAATAATCATAGGTGTATTTATAACATCTGTTTTCATTTTTAATCAAAATAAAAAAATATACTCAAAAAAATCAGAATTGGCCATCGAGAGTAACTCTGAACAAAAAGACAAAACTAATGAGATTGCTACTCCTCAGATAGAATTCGAATTTCCGACAATATTGGAGAAAAGAGAGGTCGAAAAAATTGCTGAAAAGAATTATGATCAGTTGGAAGCTGATGTTAGTGAAAGTGAAGTATATGAAATATACATTCTACAAGTGGGTTCATTCAAAAATCAAAAATCTGCAGATACTTTAAAAGCAACACTAGCTTTTTCCGGCTTATCATCATACATACAAAAAAAAGATATATTAGGAAAAGGAATCAGCTATCGAGTACTTATTGGGCCATTTGAAGATGTAAAAGAACTTGAAAAAGCAAAGAAAATACTATCGAGTAATAATGTAAATTCAATAACCTTCAAACAAACAATTGAAAGTAAATCAATGTAATTTATAAGAAATTGCTGATTGCTTGTATAATTCATAAAACCTAGGCATAGCAATTAGTTGAACTACGTCACTAAATCTCAAACCTATTGGTCAAACAATAACAAAATTCTGCTACTTTATTAGCGTTAACCACGCTGGAGAACAGCATTATTATAATAATAAGCTAGGAAAGTAAAAATCTAATTAATGAGTGAATATAAACGAACTGCTGTTCTTGTGGATGATAATGAATCTTCACACAAATTTTTTCTACGATCCGTGGAAAATTTATCTATTGATTTAAAAGCATATCGTGACACCGATACTGCAATGAAATTTCTTGGCGAAAATAAACCGAGCATACTTTTCTTAAATATTATATTGCCAGATAAAAATGGTCTTACTTTTTTAGGAGAACTCAGAAAATTACCTCTACATGCTAAAACACCAGTGATTATGCTAACATCTAATGATTACTCTCAGGACCGAACAGTTGGATCAGAGCTTGGTGTGCTAGATTTTATTGTTAAACCGATGTCAATGCGTACTATTACCAGTATAATGCTCGACTATATAAAATAATAATTTGTTTATTGTAGTTATAATTAAAACTAAGATTTTTTGAGCATGACAAAATCATATATTCGTTTTTGGGGTGTACGTGGTTCATATTCGGCGCCATTTGAAACCTGCCTTAAAACAGGAGGCAACACTCCATGTGTTGAAATCAATGTTGATGGTCACACACTTATTTGTGATGCTGGTAGTGGAATCATCCCTCTTGGTAACAAATTACTTAATAACGAAAAAAACAAAGACATACTAATTCTTTTAACGCATTTTCATTGGGATCATATTTCTGGTTTGCCTTTCTTCGGGCCAGCTTTCCATCCAAAATATAATATAAGTTTCTTCGGGCCAGGAGAATCAAAAGAAATCATAAAAAAATATATTGATGACCAAATGAAAGCACCTTATTTTCCTGTAGGCACTGAAGAGTGGGTAGCAAATATTTCTTATTTAGACCCGAAAGAAAAAAATATTACATATGGGCCAATGGAAATTTCTTATTACAGCGCTTATCACCCAGGAATAACATATGGATATAAGATTAATGTTAATAATAAAACCATAGTATATATCCCTGATAATGAATGCTTATCACCCAATAAACCAATTGAAAATCCAGAGGAGTTTTCAGATGAAGAAATTACCATCCTTGAAGAAATGACACGCGAAGAGTATAGAGCAGAAACAAATACGATTGAAAATACAGATATCCTAATTCATGACGCGCAATATACTCCAGAAGATTATGAAAAGAAAAAGGGTTGGGGACACTCATGTTATACAGATGTCATTAATATGGCTATCGATGCTAATGTTAAAAATTTATTTTTATTTTCGCATGACCCAAATAATAATGATGAAATGATCTCAAAGATCTTTGAAGATTCAAAAAAGATAATAAAAAATAGGGGCTCTTCACTAAAGTGCTTTATTTCGACTGAATCATTAAAAGTCAGTTTAGACTAGTAATCAAAATGCAAGTTATAATAAATGGATCCCCATACTCGATTGAAAAAAATTCTTCTATAAAAAACTTAATAGAACACTTAAGTGTTGATGGAAGATATGCAATTGAAATAAATAAAAATATTATACCTAAGAGTCAATATTCAAAAATAAAAATTAATTTGGGTGATAAAATTGAGATCGTAAAAGCCATTGGTGGTGGTTAATAATATTTTATTTTTTAATAAATTTTTATGAAATCTAATCATATCGACAAATTTAATATAGCAGGAATCAATTATTCTTCCAGACTACTAATTGGAACTGGGAAATATAAAAATATTGAGGAAACACAATCAGCAATTAACAGCAGTGGTGCCGAAATTGTAACAGTTGCAATTAGACGTACAAATATTGGGCAAGACAAAAAAGAACCAAATCTGCTTGACATCATCTCTCCTGATAAATACACAATATTACCAAACACAGCTGGCTGTTATGATGCTGAGTCTGCGATTAGAACTTGTCAATTAGCTAGAGAATTATTAGATGGACATAACCTTGTAAAACTTGAGGTATTGGCAGATAAAAAAACACTTTTTCCTGACATCACACAAACTATGGAAGCAGCAACAAAACTAGTTAACGATAATTTTAATGTTATGGTCTACACAACCGATGATCCAATTGTTGCAAAACGTCTTGAAGAAATCGGTTGTGCTTCAGTCATGCCTCTTGCTGCTCCGATTGGATCAGGTCTTGGCATTCAAAATGTTTATAATATTCGTACTATAGTTGAAAACGCATCTGTGCCTATAATTGTAGATGCTGGTGTTGGCACTGCTTCTGATGCGGCGATTGCAATGGAACTTGGCTGCGATGGAGTGCTAATGAATACGGCGATTGCTGAAGCAAAAAATCCGGTGCTGATGGCAAGTGCTATGGCTAAAGCTATACAGGCAGGGAGAGAAGCATATCTGGCTGGACGTATGCCAAAACGGGCATATGCCAGTGCTTCATCGCCTCTTGATAGTCATTTTATTTAAAACATATATGGACATTATGAGTAACAACAAGATCGTTACGAGAAATCATAGCAGACCTATCAAGAGTTATGTAAGGCGAGAGGGAAGACTTACTAAATCTCAATCGAATGCATTAGATAATCTTTGGATAAAATATGGAGTTGACTATCAGACGGGGGTAATGAATTTTAAAAAAATTTTTGGAAGGTATGCTCCTATTATTTTGGATATAGGAGTTGGGACCGGAGATTCGACCGTTAGTCATGCATTAGCTCATCCTGAGAATAATTATTTAGCTGTCGAAGTACACCGTCCTGGATTAGGACAACTTTTGAAAAAAATAGAGTCCCTTTCATTAAAAAATATAAAGTTAATCAATCATGATGTTATTGATGTATTAGAAACTCAAATCCCAAATTATTCTCTAAGTCAGGCATTTATTTTTTTTCCTGATCCGTGGCCAAAAAAGAGGCATCATAAACGTCGACTTATTAATAAAAAAATATTTAAATTAATGAAAAATAAACTTGCTGCTTATGGACGTTTACATATCGCAACAGACTGGAAAGATTATGCAGATTATATAAATGAGCTGAACGATCATAATTCTGAACTAATTAATCTAGCAGGGAAAAATAATTTTTCTCCCAGACCAATATGGCGAAACAAAACTAAGTACGAGCGTCGTGGCCTAAGTCTATCGCATAAGATTTATGACTTTTGTTACGGTTTACCATAAAAAATTAGAAGATAATATGATCGAAGGAATCTATTGCCTCAAATTCTTCCGTATTTTGATTTGGTCTTTGGCTATTAGGCTTAGCAACAGATAACAAGTGTTTAATACCAAATTTTTTAGCAGTTCTAAGCACACTTAAATTATCATCAATCAACAATGTTTTACTTGTATCAAATGGCATCGTATTTCTTAATTTATGCCAAAAAGCATTTTCCTCTTTAGCATGGCCAATTGAATGTGAACTAATTATTCTGTCAAAAAAGACATCTATGCCAGTTACACCGGCTTTCATTTTTATCAGATCCTCATGTGCATTAGTCACCATTGCAACTGAAATTTTTGTGCTATTTAAACGCTCCAGAAACATTTGAGCATGTGGTCGGTACTTAATAAGATGGGTCAAATCTTTTTTTAATTTTAATATATCGAAATCGAGTTTTTCGGCCCAAAAATCTAAGCAATACCAAGAAAGTGTGCCAGCTTCTTGCTTATACCAGTCCAGCAGTCTTATTTTGGCTGTTTGAGGATTAAGATTATTCTGTTTAGCCCAGTTTTCAGGCAAATATTCATGCCAAAAATAATAATCAAAATTTAAATCTAACAATGTGCCATCCATATCCAGAAGCACAGTATTTATCTCTTTCCAATCAATTTTTGGTTCCATGTTTTCTAAAGACATATAAAATAGATAATATGTAATAGGATATCAAAGTCACATAAATGAATACAATTGACCATAAAAATCTACCAGAAATTCTCTTTGAGGCTAATCAAATAGCACAGAGTGCTGGATTAAAAATTTTGGAAATCTACGAGACAGATTTTTCAGTTGTCAAAAAAGATGATAATTCCCCGCTCACACTGGCCGACACAGAGGCGCATAAAATAATTTGTGAAAGTTTATCTAAATTGACACCAAGTATTCCGATATTATCGGAAGAATCTTCACATATAGACTTTTCGGAGAGAAGTCGCTGGTCTCAGTACTGGCTCGTTGACCCACTTGATGGAACGCGTGAGTTTATCAAAAAAAATGGTGAGTTTACCGTGAATATTGCATTGGTTGATGGAAATAAACCAATTCTCGGGGTTGTCTATGTCCCAGTATCTGAAACGAGTTATATTGCGACAATAAATTATGGTGCACATAAATCGGTTAAAGAAAATGATTTAAAAAAGATATCTGTAAGAAAAGCTGATATAAATAATATTACAGTAGCTGGTAGTCGCTCGCATGGTAATGATAAACAAAAAACTTTTATCTCAAATATTAAGAATGCAGATATTCTCTCTATTGGTAGTTCACAAAAATTTTGTCTTATTGCAGAAGGCAGAGCAGATGTTTATCCAAGATTTGGTCCTACATCTGAGTGGGATACGGCTGCAGCTCAATGCATTGTCGAAGAATCAGGGGGTTGTGTTGTCGACGAAAACTTTAAACCGATTCAGTACAATACAAAAGATTCTTTAATAAACCCCTCTTTCTTAGTTATTGCGGATCTAACTTTTAATTGGCAACAATATATTAACTAATAAGATCTATTCAAATGAAAATGAGAATTATAATTTTTAGTTTATTAATATTACAAGTAACTTTGCCTGTATCAGCAAATAGCATGTACACCGCTGAAGTTATCGCGAGTTCACTAAATGTAAGATCTATACCTGATAATGAAGGTCGTATTATTGGTTCTTTATACCGAGGACAAAAAATTTTAGTTGAAACAACATCAACTGAATGGGTTAAAACGAAACTGGAAGGTGATCTAATTGGGTATGTATCCTCGATACACCTAAAGATGATTGATACGTCTACAGCTGGGGAAAATCCTATTAGTGTAGACGAAATTAAGTGTAAACCTAAATTATCAAATATAAAACTGAGCATTAGAGATGCAGATATGCCATGCAAGAATAGTATTGAAAAAAGCGGTCTTGGATCATGCACTGCAAAATTTATTGTAGACATTGAATCTACATGTACCGAAATAGCAGATGTTAATATCGAATGTGGTGCAGGGTTTAAATATGATACAAATAATAGTTATACACCATACGAAACGGAAAAAAAGAACACAGGCACTGTCTATGTAGACAAAGGTTTTGGTACAACTACTATTGATGTAAAGCTAGTGTTAGCAGATATGACAGAACCTGTTATAAAAGTCGAACTGGTGAATGGTATGTGCTCCGTACTAGATATAAAAAACTATAATTAATATAAATCAATAAAAAATTCTAAAGGTAATTTTAAAATTATAAAAATAAAAAATATTACTATATTCATATTATTGTTTTCTATTCATATTAATTCAGAAAGCATAAAATTAATACCTTACCACCATATGGATGACGGAACATTCCGTAATCCAGAGGGAAGTCCTGAACCCGATCCTAATAAAAAATTTTCTTTTTATACATTTAATAAAGAAAAAAGAAAAATAGAAATAGATATACCAAGCAATCATGTCATCAAAAAAGAGGATGTGCTTAAAAAACTAAAAAAAATTGCTAATGATGACTATATTACTTGGATTGGGCATGCTACTTTTTTAATTAAGTTGGGTAATACAATAATTATTACTGATCCTTATTTTTCTGAAAATGCAGGACCATTCACCTTTGGCCCAAAAAGATACATAAATCCATCTATTGAATTAAATGACTTACCAAAAATTAATCTATTGTTATTAACACATAATCACTATGATCATTTAGATTATAAAACAATCAAAGATTTTCCATATAAAAATGCCAGAGTTTTAGCGCCATTAAAACTAGGCAAATATTTCAATAGCAATGGATTTGATGATGTAAATGAAATGGACTGGTATGATGAAATAAAAATTGATGACATTACTATAACTTTTTTACCTGCTGTTCATTGGTCAAAACGAACATTATTCGATAAAAATAAAACATTATGGGGAAGTTTTTTTATAGAATACAAAGGTATAAAACTATTTTTTTCATGTGATACTGGCTATGGAAACATATTTAGAAAATTGGGAGAACAGTTTGGCCCTATGGATATTACCTTTATTAATATAGGCGCATATAATTTCAGACCTATGTTTGAAAAATCAATTTATCATGCTACTCCTGAGGAGGCGCTAAGAATTGGTCAAGATCTAAATAGTAGAAAAGTATTAGGAATGCACTGGGGCACGGTATTATTATCTTTAGGAGATCCTTTTGAACCACCAATAAGGTTTAAAAAAGCCGCAAAAGAATATGGCTTTGCAGAAAATGATGCAATTATCTTTAAAATTGGGGAAAGCAGGTCATTGAAAGATCTGCTGAAATAAAAATGTTTAAGTTTGATAACAGCTATTCAAGATTGCCAGAAAATTTTTATGAACGCATAGATCCAATTGCAGTAAAAAATCCAAAACTAATTCGTTTCAATAAACTACTAGCAGAAGAGATTGGTTTGGACCCAATTAAAGACAATAACCATCTTGAGACGATTTTTTCAGGTAATGTTTTACCAAAAGACTCAGACCCAATCGCATTGGCTTATGCAGGTCATCAATTTGGTCACTTTGTTCCTCAATTAGGAGATGGACGTGCCGTACTACTGGGGGAAGTAAGTAATCATGATGGGTTTCGATTTGATATTCAGTTGAAGGGTTCTGGACCAACATCTTTCTCAAGAGGTGGTGATGGGCGTGCCCCCCTTGGGCCGGTTATTAGAGAATACATTATGAGTGAAGCTATGCATTTTCTTAATATTCCGACAACCCGCTCTTTAGCGATGGTTGCAACAGATGAATTAGTATCGAGAGAAACTTTATTACCTGGTGGAGTTCTAACACGCATTGCATCCAGTCATATACGTGTTGGGACATTTGAATATTTCGCTGCGCAAGGTGATCAAAAAAACTTAAAGTTATTAGCAGACTATGCAATCAATCGCCATTATTCAAATATTGATGAATCAAATAATCGTTACCAGATTTTTTTAGAGTCAGTTTGTGATAAACAGGCCTCGCTCATTGCTAAATGGATGGAAGTTGGTTTTATACATGGTGTTATGAATACAGATAATACGTCTATCTCAGGCGAGACTATAGATTACGGACCATGTGCGTTCATGGATTCTTACCATCCTGAAACTGTTTTTAGTTCAATTGATCATCATGGTAGATATGCTTATGGCAATCAACCAAATATAGGGCAGTGGAATCTAGCGCGTTTAAGTGAATGTCTGCTGCCCCTAATAGACAATGATAGTAATAAAGCGATAACTATAGCAGAGGAAATTCTCGATTCTTTCGGAAGAAAATTTGAAGACTACTGGTTCAATGGGATGTGCGAAAAAATTGGATTGCCGGGAAGCAAAAAAAATAACCGTGCTTTACTTCAAGACTTATTGAAACTAATGCAAAAAAATCAATCTGACTTCACCTTAACCTTTTGGTATTTATCTGAATATATTGAAAATCAAAACTGTGACTTAAAAAAACAATTTACATCAAATAATGAAATTGATTCTTGGTTAATAAAATGGGAAAAGGCTTTAAAACAAGAGAAAAAAACAAAAACTAAAATTAAAGAGTCAATGCTAAAAGTAAACCCTGCTTACATACCCCGTAATCATCAGGTTGAAAAAGCGATATATGAAGCATTGAATAATTATGACTATTCATACATGGATCGCTTAACTCTATTGCTTGAAAAACCTTATGATTATAAACCTGAAAATATAGAATTTATGATGCCACCAGAGAATGGCGACCAAAACTATCAGACATTTTGCGGAACTTGATCTAAGTTCTTTTTATCATATAGATTATGATAGATAATTGATGATTCTAAAAAGATTCTATTAATATTAGAAAATTTCATGGAGTTAGCTATGAACATGATCAAGATGATTATTTTTATTATTTTTTTTTCAACATGCCACTATGCGAAAGCGGAGGTTTATATCTGCTCAATAGTTAATGTTTTTGGCTTAAACGACAACGGATACTTCGTCACACATGGATGGAAGGGGAATTATGTTAAGAGACAATTTAGAATAGATAATGAGACTGGCAGAGTACTCAATACTACCGCTTTGAAAACAAGATTAAGTAATGAAAATGAAGAAAATAAACCAGTTGTTATTTCATCGAATAAGAATAGTAATTCGTTAAAGGTTTTCACGCACTTTAAGAATAATCAAACATATGCATTATTTCATATGAATGATTTCGATAAGAAAGTTGTTGATAAGCCGTATTTCTATCACACAGAAATAGGTATGACGCTCTCAGGAACATGTCAGAAAGAATAGATGGTGGCCAGGGACAGAATCGAACTGTCGACACAAGGATTTTCAGAAGTAGTACCAGAAAGGCATTACTAATATAAACAAACACTTGGGTTGCACACCACCTCTTAAATTACGTCACATTACGTCACATTTAGACTAGTTACGTCACATTTACGTCACACTTCATGATGCTGAAAATAAACGATGCGCTGAAAGCCTTACTAGATGGTGGCCAGGGACAGAATCGAACTGTCGACACAAGGATTTTCAGAAGTAGTACCAGAAAGGCATTACTAATATAAACAAACACTTGGGTTGCACACCACCTCTTAAATTACGTCACATTACGTCACATTTAGACTAGTTACGTCACATTTACGTCACACTTCATGATGCTGAAAATAAACGATGCGCTGAAAGCCTTACTAGATGGTGGCCAGGGACAGAATCGAACTGTCGACACAAGGATTTTCAGTCCTCTGCTCTACCGACTGAGCTACCTGGCCTTTGAAAAAAAGACGCGTATTTAACCCGTATAGATCTGATACGTCAAGTTATGCTACTTCTCAGGTTCCACAAATTCTTTTGGCTTCTCACTACCATCGCCAAAGAAAAATTTCTCCATTTCTTCTTCTAAAAATTTTCGTGCCTTAGGTTCTATAGGTGTTAAACGATATTCATTAATCAACATTGTCTGATGGCCAAGCCACATCTGCCATGCTTCTTGACTGACTTCTTTAAAAATTCGCTCTCCAAGTTCCCCTGGATATGTAATTGCGTTCAATCCATCAGCCTCTTTGTTCAATTTTACACAATTTACCTTACGACTCATTTAAAATTACCCTCTTTCTATTTCCTAAATCAACCAGCATAGATAAAACAGGTGCTGGCAGGCCCAGTGTTTGATTTCTTTTTGGATTTACCCATTTTAACATTTTTGAATCATAACCTTTATCTTTTTGTAATTTAATATGAACTGGTTTAATCATTAACTGAAAATGAGTAAATGTATGTTTAATTGGCTTATATTCCATTTGTTTTTTAATATTGAATCCATATCTTTCTTTAATGGTAGTTTTTATTTTTGAATTGTTTGACAATTCAGGAAAACACCATAACCCGCCCCAAATACCACTTAATGGTCGCTGTTCCAGTAAAATTTCTCCATGAGTATTTTCTAAAATAGCAAAAATAGTATCGCGCTCCGGTGTCACTGCTTTTGGTTTCTTTTGAGGGAAGTTATGTTGAGTATTTTCTCCCTTTGCATAACACCTAAACATTAAGGGGCATGAATTACAATTCGGGTTACGGCTGGTACACACAGTCGCGCCTAGATCCATAATAGCCTGTGTATACTGCCTTATAGATCTGGTTGGTGTATGTCGTTCAGCAATCTCCCAAAGTTGATTCTCAACTTTCTTCTTTCCAGGCCACCCCTCAACACCATGGTATCGCGTTAAAACACGTTTAACATTGCCATCTAAAATAGGAAAACATTTTTCGTAAGACAGAGATAAAATTGCACCAGCAGTTGATCTACCAATACCTGGGAGATTAACGATTTCATTATACGATATTGGAAAAACGCCCTGATATTCTTCGGTAATAATTTTTGCAGCTTTATGTAAATTTCTGGCTCGTGCGTAATAACCCAACCCTGTCCAGAAATGCAAAACCTCATCCAGAGATGCGTTGGATAAATTTTCAATAGTCGAGAACCGTTTCATAAAACGCTCAAAATATGGAATAACGGTTTTTACCTGAGTTTGTTGTAACATAATCTCTGAAACCCAAACCTTATAGGGACTGATATTTTTTTGCCATGGTAAATTCTTCCTTCCGTTATCCTTAAACCAGGTAAGCAATAAATCTGAAAAATTTTTAGCTGTTGTAGTCATAATGATTAAAATAATTTATCAAACAACTCTTCAATTACAGCATCTTTAAGTTCATTAATTGCATCTTTAGGATCAACTTGCTTTTCTTCTTTTGGTGCTTCTTCTTTTGGTGCTTCTTCTTTTGGTGCTTCTTCTTTTGGTGCTTCTTCTTTTGGTGCTTCTTCT
>CAJWRJ010000020.1 GCA_913046215.1 uncultured Legionellales bacterium
CTCTTCGGTGATGAAAGGCATGAATGGATGTAAGCTACGAACTAATGCTTCTAGTACATACACTAATGTATAGAGAGTTCCTCTTTTCTCTTCCTCACTTTTTGCTTTATCGTTCAGAGTAGATTTTGAAAATTCAAGATACCAATCACAATATTCATTCCAGACAAACTCATATAAAGCTTGTGAGGCAAGATCAAATCGATATGTTTTGATGCCTTCCTGTGTTGCATTTAATGTTTTTGATAATTGGCTTGTTATCCAACGCTCAGTTAAGCCAAATGTTTTCTTATTGTTATTGATATCGATCTTTTGCGATTCAATATTCATCAGTACAAATCTTGTTGCATTCCATATTTTATTACAAAAATTTCTGTAGCCATCGATGCGTCCAATATCAAATCGTATATCCCTTCCCTGTGTTGCAAGCGATGCAAATGTAAATCTTAGTGAATCTGTACCATATGCATTAATGCCATCTGGGAAATGTTGACGAGTCGATTTTTCAATTTTTTCCGCTAGCTGAGGTTGCATTAATCCCACTGTGCGTTTTGTGACTAAATCTTCAAGTGTAATACCATTAATCAAATCAAGCGGATCAAGCACATTTCCTTTTGATTTAGACATCTTTTGTCCATCAGAGTCGCGAACTAATCCATGTATATAGACTTCTTTGAAGGGAGGTTCTCCAGTGAATTTTAATCCCATCATGATCATACGTGCTACCCAAAAGAAAATAATATCAAAGCCTGTTACTAACACATTGGTTGGATAAAATTTTTGAAGACGTTCGGTTTTCTCCGGCCAACCTAGTGTGGAAAAGGGCCAAAGTGAGGATGAGAACCAGGTATCTAAGACATCCTCATCCTGTTTTAATTTTCTCTCGCCCAGATTATTTTTTTCTCTGACCTCTTTTTCGCTATACCCAACAAAAATGTTGCCATCATCATCATACCAAGCAGGAATGCGATGACCCCACCATAGCTGGCGACTTATGCACCAGTCTTCTATATTTCGCATCCATTCAAAATACGTCTTCTCCCAGTTCTTTGGGACGAATTTAATCGATCCATCTTCTACGGCTTTTATTGCTGGCTCTGCTAATGGTTTTACTTTGACATACCACTGATCTGTCAGATAGGGTTCGACAATTGCATTTGAACGATCACCCCGCGGAATCATGAGCTTATGATCTTCGGTTTTCTCCAATAATTTTTTATTTTCTAGATCACTAATAATTTTTTTTCTGGCATCAAAGCGGTCCAGTCCTTGATATTGTTTTGGCGCTATATCATTAATAATTGCATCAGCGGTAAAGATATTTATTTTCTCCAGATTGTGTCTTTCACCAACTTCGTAGTCATTAAAATCATGTGCCGGAGTTATTTTTACGCAACCACTTCCAAATTCCGGATCAACATACTCATCAGCAATAATCGGAATTGTTCTATCGGTTAATGGCAGCGATACTTTTTTGCCAACGAGTTCTTTATAGCGATCATCATCGGGGTGGACAGCCACTGCGCTATCACCCAGCATTGTCTCTGGTCGCGTTGTGGCAACAACAAGGTGCTCGATACCTTGTACCGATTCGGTAAGCGGGTAACGCATGTGCCAGAGATGACCATTTTCTTCCTCTGAAATGACCTCTAAATCTGAAATAGCGGTGTGGAGCACAGGATCCCAATTCACTAATCTCTTGCCTCGATAAATGAGACCTTTGTCATAGAGTTTCACGAACACTTCTCTTACTGCATCCGACAAACCTTCATCCATGGTAAAGCGCTCATTCTCCCAATCCATTGATGTGCCGAGACGACGGGATTGATTGCTAATTGTATTTCCCGAAGTTTCCTTCCACTTCCAGACTTCATCAATAAATTTTTTTCGGCCAAGATCGTGTCGCGATACTTTTTCTTGTTGAAGTTGACGTTCGACCACCATCTGTGTCGCGATACCGGCGTGATCAGTTCCGCACTGCCATAAAACATCGCTGTCATTCATACGGTGATAGCGAACGAGTATATCCATTAATGTTTGTTGAAATGCGTGACCCATATGTAAACTTCCAGTTACATTGGGAGGAGGTAGCATAATACAGTAAGGCGAACCTTTTCCCTTTGGAGAGAAATAGTTATTTTTTTCCCATTTGTTATACCAATCAACTTCGATTGTTTTAGGATCGTATGATTTATCCATTAATAAATAATCTCACTTTGATTGATAAAATTCGTTTAGGTTATCAATTTTGTGATCATGTATTTCATAATCATTATCTTTATACTGTCTATAGCGTTCTCTTGCTCTCTCTTTTTTCTTGTCATTGTTTTCTACTATCTCAATAACTCGCTCAAATTTATTTGCAAACTCAGGAATTTTACCATCCAGATTTATCAAAACTTGTTGATGATTGGGAGAAAGATTACCAAAACCAATTGTAACGGGTGATTCAATATTTTCGTTTCCATTATATATCTCATGTGGAATGAAACTTATATCACGAAATGTCCATAGCATGTCATCAAGTTTTTTAGTTGTATCTTCCGAATCTGTGTGAATATAAACATTATTGCCAGCAGTCCATGCTTTTGAAGCCATGATGCATGCAAATTTATCTATACCAGATTCACTTGATAATAGATAAAAATCAACTCGTGACATTTTAATTTTAAAGATTATTTAATTTTATTGAGAATGTATTGCATCAATAAAGAGACAGGCCGACCTGTTGCGCCTTTCTTGCTTCCTGATAACCACGCTGTACCAGCAATATCGAGATGCGCCCACTGAAGTTTTTCAGCGAACCTTGAGAGAAAGCAGGCAGCCGTGATCGTTCCTGCATCTCTTCCTCCTATATTTGCAATATCTGCAAATGGACTATTTAATTGTTGTTGATATTCATCCCAAAGAGGCAATTGCCATGCACGATCACCGGCGTCCTCGCCGGCATTGATTATTTCTCTTGCCAAAGGATTATGATTGCTTAATAAACCTGTTGCATGTTTACCAAGTGCAATCACACACGCACCCGTTAGCGTGGCTATATCAATTACTACATCTGGGTTATATTTTTTACTATAGGTAATTGCATCACAAAGTATTAAACGTCCCTCTGCGTCCGTGTTTAAAACTTCAACTGTTTGACCTGACATACTAGTAAAAATATCTCCAGGATTTGTTGCGTCACCGCTTGGCATATTTTCTGTTGCCGGAACAATACCAACAACATTGATTGGCAGTCCTAGCTCGGCAACAGCTGAGAGTGTTCCCAAAACAGAGGCCGCACCACACATGTCATATTTCATCTCATCCATTGCTTGAGATGGTTTTATTGATATCCCTCCGGTATCGAAGGTAACACCCTTACCTACTAAAACAATTGGTTTTTGTGTTTTTTTAGAAGTCTTATATTCTAATATAATCAACTTAGCTGGTTCAGTAGAACCTTGTGAAACTGATAGCAGAGAACCCATACCTAGTTTTTCCATATCTGATTCTTCTAGAACATTAACAGAAAGCGAATTATTATTTTTAGCTAACTTCGTTGCCTGTTTTGCTAAGTATGTTGGTGTGCATATATTCGATGGGTAGTTACCGAGATCACGGGCAAGTTTTACACCATTTGCAATAGCACATGCCTGTTTTATCGACATTTCACATTTTGATAATTCGCGACGTGTTGGAACCGTGTATGTAATTTTACGTAATGGCCGTCTCGTTTTTTTGTTTTTGCTTTTTAGTTCATTAAATTGGTATAAAGTATGTTCTGCAATTTCCACTGCTTGTTTTATTTTCCAGCTATAGTCTCTATTTTTTATATTTAATTCACTCAGGTAGTTTATTCCCTCAAGTGCGCCAGTTTTGTTTAAGATTGTGATGCTATTTCTTATTATTTGTCGGTAGGCGCCATCATTAATCTCTCTTTCTTTTCCACAGCCAATTAATAGTACTCGATCCGCCATAACACCCGGTACGTTATGTAGCAGCAGGTGTTGTCCTCTATCTCCATCCATATCACCCCGTCTAATCAAAGTAGAAATGTACTGTTTACTGGCTTTATCAATTGCTTTTGCCGGATGTGAAAGACGTCTTGACGAAAATATTCCAACAATGACACACGCAGTTCGTTGTTTCTCTGGGCTTCCACTTTTTATATTGAAATCCATATTAGCTCCAAAAATTAATTTATAGTATTTAAATTATTGTTATTTATAGTAAAAATCATTTCATTATTTAAATGATTTCTTCTGCATTTCGGGATCATTAATGTCATAATCCGCATATATTTTGTTAAAAAACACAGAAATATGGTAAAAAAAAATATTTTGATAAGTTTATTCATTTATCTGCAATGAATCAAAGGTAGATTAACAAAAAATGGCTAGAGGCATGATAATTACGCGCTACATTCACAAGGAGATATTGCAAAAACTAGCATGGATAGTGGGTTTGCTAATATTAATTTTTGCTAGTAATAAATTTGTGGGGTTTTTATCAGATGCTGCTGAAGGCAACCTTCCGGCAGATATGGTTTTTATGATGCTGGGGTTTAAACTTTTAGCATCACTCCCAAAAATTCTACCCATAGCAATCCTAATGGCAACATTATTGGTATTTACACGTATGGCAAATGAACGTGAGCTTGTTGTTTTGGAAGGTGCTGGGGTAAGCAAGCTAACCCAATTGAAAATTATTACTCAATTTTCAATTATTTTTTGTTTGTTTTCTGCATTGGTGACTTTATATGCTGCGCCTTGGGCAGCACAGAATGTACACAATCTTAAAGAGAGGGCAAAAGAAGAGTCCGATATTTCTGGAATTAGACCTGGACAGTTTAAAGAGTTTAGTCAAGGGGACAGAGTTGTTTATGTGCAAAATTTTGTCCCACAAAAATCTTTGATGGAAGATGTTTTTTTGCAGGTTAGGGAAAATGAGAACCTTGGTGTTTTAGCCTCTGATACTGCAAGATTTCAGTTTGATCAAGAATCAGGAAATAAATATATTATATTTAATGATGGTCAACGGTATGTTGGCGAACCAGGATTACTTGATTATGAAATAACTGAGTATGAAAAATATGCAATTTTAATTGATAGCGCAGCAAGGAAATCTGAAGGTATAAAAACTAGTGCGTTAAAAACCAGTGAAATAATTAATTCAAATGATTTGTCTCATGTCGCCGAGTTTCAATGGCGCATTTCATTAGTTATTATATGTTTATCTTTATCACTTTTTTCAGTATTGGTCGTTCAATCAACTAGTATTGAAAAAAGATACACCCCGTTTATTATCGGTATCTCTGTTTATCTTATATATAGTAACTTGTTAGGCATAGCTCAGACATTATTAAGACGAGAGATAATTCCAGAATTTGTAGGACTATGGTGTGTGCACATAATATTTTTTGGTCTTTTATTTATTCTATATTATTTACCGTTACTTCGAATGCATAAAAAATCATGATATATGTTCGCTATATAGGAAAGAATATTATAGCTTCAAGTTTATTAGCATTAGTTATTCTCACTTTTATTTTTTCTTTTTTCTCACTAGTTGATCAGCTTGATGCAACAGGCCGTGGTAATTACGGAGTTTTTCAGGCTATTGAATATGTTTTATTGACAATTCCTAGATTGAGTTACGAATTATTTCCAATTGCAACAGTGATTGGTTGTATGGCAGGACTTGGCATGATTGCGAACAATAATGAGTTAGTTATTCTTAGGACATCTGGCTTATCGAAAATACAGCTTTCATTTTCATTAATTAAGATAGGATTAATATTTATTTTTGTAAGTATTTTAATTGGTGAATTTATCGCTCCAATCAGTGAACAAGCCGCACAACAAAAACGTTCGGTAGCGTTAACAGAGCAGATAGCAATGAAAACTAAACATGGCTTCTGGTCACGAGATGGCGATAGTTATATTAATATAAGGAAGATTCTGCCAAATGAAAATCTCGAGGATATACGCATATATGAGTTTGATAAAAACCGCCAGTTAAGAGGAACAATTTATGCAGAAAGTGCTGATTTTAATGATGGAAAATGGTTGCTTCATAATATTTTGAGAACTGAAATATCAAAAAATAAAATAAAGAAATATGAATATAAGAATGCCGAATGGGACGCATTATTGAATCCAGAAGTTATTGGCTTGGTAACTATTAAACCTCGATACTTATCATTGTATGGTTTGATTAACTACATCAATCATCTTAAATTAAATAATCAGGACAGTAGACTTTATGATCAGGCTTTATGGCAAAAGGCATTGAATCCGATAATGATTCTAATAATGATGGTTCTCGCTGTATGTGTTGTTAAATGTAATGCAAGTAGTGTTGGTCTTGGTCAGAGAGTTTTTATTGGTGTATTGCTTGGTATTACATTCCATTTAGCTAATCAGATATCCAGACATCTTGGTATTGTTTATGATATACCCATATTCATTAGTGTTTCATTGCCCAGTTTTCTAGTTTTATTGTACATTGCATATAATCTAAGAAGCGAACATTAGTTTTATGTTATTTCTTTATTAGCAATTGCGTTTTTGATAAATGATCATGCAGGGCATTTTTTCTATGGTCTAGTATTGACCATAGAAAACCACTTCCTAGTAAAAGTATCGATAATAATGACGCTAGGAACCTTTTTGTTAGTTGTTGCCAGGTTGGAGTTTTACCCTCTTCATTAGTTATGATTATTTTCCAAGTGCGCATCCCTAATGTTCCTCCCAGACTCCATTGCCAAACGAAATATACATATGCAATTATCATTAAATATATAGGATAAAAAATGCTGTCGCTTTCAATAGCAGATCCATATAGTGGCATCAAGAGAAATGTACCAAAAAAAAGAACAGAGCCAAGAAGTATGCAGTCATATAGGATTGCGCCTAGTCTTCGTAAAAATGAACAAGTATTTTCGTCTTTTTTTTTCAATTTATTTGGATTTATCAATTTTAATATACTAGGATTCCTTAATATTTTTCTACAAATTAACTGTTACTTTATTAAATGGCAGAGACAAAAAAAAATTCAAAAATTAGCAGGCTAAAAATAGCCCCAACAATTGTACCTCGAAACAACCATATCATATCACGTACCCAAATTAGTGATAACGCGCTTAAAGTTTTATACCGCTTAAAAAATGCTAAATATAAAGCCTATCTTGTAGGCGGAGCTGTCCGCGATATTTTGCTTGGTATTAAACCAAAAGATTTTGATGTTGTTACTGATGCTAAACCCGAACAAATAAGAGAATTATTTCGAAATTGTCGTTTAATCGGAAGACGATTCAGATTAGCTCATATACAGTTTGGAAGAGAAATTATTGAGGTATCAACTTTTCGTACATCGCATCATATATCAGATGATAATGATGGGCATGAGAGAGACGGGAGGATTATAAGAGATAATGTATATGGAGATATAGACGATGATGTTTGGCGAAGAGATTTTACAATCAACGCTCTTTTTTACAATATCAATGATTTTTCAGTCATCGATTATGTAGGAGGCATCAAAGACCTTGAGGCGGGTCAATTGAGACTGATTGGTGATCCAACAAAACGTTATATAGAAGATCCAGTAAGAATGTTACGAGCAATTAGATTCGCCTCCAAGTTTGATCTAAAAATGCATTCTTCAGCAGAAGAACCAATTAAAGAAAATTCACACCTATTAGAAAATATTCCAAGTGGACGTTTATATGAAGAAATCTTGAAATTATTTTTGAATGGCAATGCATACAAGACTCTTATTGAGTTAAGAAGATACAATCTCTTTGAATATTTGTTTCCACAGACAAATCAAGTATTAACTCAAAATGAACGAGGTTATGCTCATGAATTTATCAAACATGCATTAAAAAATACTGATCAGCGAGTAAAGGAGGGTCAAACAGTTAACCCCGGTTTTTTATTAGCAGCTATTTTGTGGGGTCCTATTAGAATTATGATAGAGGAATATTCTTCTAATGGTCATTCTGATATAGAGGCAACAAGATTAGCCGGAGACACAATAATTTCAAAACAAATTTCAAGCACATCAATACCAAGACGCTTCACGCATATGGCTAGAGATATTTGGGTATTACAAGCCAGATTAAAACGAATTAAAAGAAAGTCGCTCCGCATTCTGGCCCACCCTAGATTTAGGGCTGCTTATGATTTTTTATTATTGCGAGCACAATCAGGAGAATGTATGGAGGAACTCATTGAATATTGGACAAAAGAACAATTAAAAGAGCCTCATGCTGGAAAAAATAAAATGAAAACAAGGCGTGATCGTAACAGTTCAAAACGGTTTAATAGAAATTCCAGAACAAAGGATTTATGAAAATAGCATACATAGGGCTGGGTAGTAATATGCACTCGCCCATAAAGCAGATAAAATCAGCTATAAAATTAATAGAGGAAATAGCGTCTACGGAGATTACAGATGTATCCTCTCTATATAAGAGTAAGCCGGTAGGTCCTCAAGATCAGGATGATTATATAAATGCAGTCGTCAAAATAGAAACTGAGCTAATGCCTTATGAGCTATTAGAGTGTATGCAGGAAATCGAAAAACAGCATGGACGAATTCGAGGAGAACGCTGGGGCCCTAGAGTTATTGATTTAGATATCTTAATGTTTGGAAATAAAATAATGACAGATCAAAAACTGACCATTCCTCATCCCGAGATTCACAATCGTTCATTTGTTCTAGTTCCATTAGCGGAAATTGACTCTGATTGTGAAATACCTGGTAAGGGCCCCATTAGTGATTTATTGGCAACTATAGACAAGAGTAATGTAGTTCAATTGCAATGAAAAAACGTCACCCAGATTATATTGTCGTTGAAGGTCCGATTGGAGTGGGCAAAACTACTTTAGCTAAACGATTAGCTAAATCATTCAATACAGAATTGATGTTAGAGTTAGCAGTTGAAAACCCATTTCTTCCTAGATTCTATGAGGATCCAAAGGCAGTTGCTCTACCTACCCAGTTATTTTTTTTATTTCAACGCGCTAAACAAATTGAATCACTACGACAAAAAGATATGTTTAGGCCAATTCAAGTATCAGATTTTTTGATTGAGAAAGATAAGTTATTTGCATCAGTAAACTTAGATGATGATGAATTGACCTTGTATCATCAAGTTTATGAAAAACTTACGATAGATGCCTATTCCCCTGACCTTGTTATTTACTTGCAGGCGCCAATAGATACATTGATGAAAAGAATAGAACTAAGAGGGTATGATTATGAAAAGGCTATAAACTATAATTATCTAAAAAAAATCTCCGATGCTTATATAGATTTTTTTTATAGTTATACAACATCACCCTTATTAATCGTTAATACCGATGATTTTGATTTATCAAAAGATGAAAAGAACTATAATTTATTACTTGAACATATAGGCAGACTTCCATCTGGTCGGCATTATTTTAATCCTATTGCGGTAGAATTATGACTGAAAAAATAACAATCAATTCTTTAAAGAAGATGAAAGAGATAGGCGAAAAAATTGCCTGTTTAACATCCTATGATTCATCTTTTGCTAAATTACAAGATGATGCTGGAGTCGATATGCTGTTGGTCGGCGACTCTTTGGGGATGGTTTTACAGGGCGCTGACAATACATTGAGAGTTAAAATGTCAGATATGATCTACCACTCTCGAATCGTTAGTGATGTAGTTAAACGCGCGATTATTATTTCTGATATGCCCTTCATGAGTTATTCAACTCCAAGACAGGCGCTTGGTAATGCAGCTAGGCTTATTGCTGAGGGTGGAGCACAAGTAGTGAAAATTGAGGGTGGCCAAGAGCTTTTTGAAACGGTTAGGTTGATTACTGAAAATGGAATACCTGTTTGTGGACATCTTGGATTAACTCCACAGTCTATTCACCAAATTGGTGGGCTTGGTGTTCAGGCGAACACCGAGGATACTGCTAAGAAATTAGTGGAGGATGCAATATCTTTGCAAAGCGCCGGGGCTTCGTGCATTGTTTTGGAGTGTGTTCCATCTGAAGTCACGGCAGATGTTAGCAAGACTTTAAATATACCCGTAATCGGTATTGGTGCTGGCGTTGATTGTGATGGTCAGGTTTTAGTTTTGTATGACATACTTGGCCTAACAAAAACACAGCCAAAATTTTCTAAAAATTTCCTTATAGACCATAACTCTATTTTTGATGCAATCAAAGATTATGTTGCAGAAGTTAAGAATGCTTCCTTTCCAACTTCATCAAATTCCTATAAGTGATAAAAATAGTTAAAAAAATTGTTCATTTGGAAAGTTTATTATCTGATGTACGCTCTGTGAAAAAAAAAATTTCCCTTGTGCCTACAATGGGGAATTTACATAAAGGACATTTATCTCTTGTTGAAAAAGCAAAAAAAATTTCTGATTATGTGGTAGTTACAATTTTTGTTAATCCTACTCAGTTTGTTGAAGGGGAGGATTTTGCTAATTATCCTAGAACTTTAGATTCTGATATTAATTTACTTTCAGAATTAGATGTAGATCTATTATTCGTGCCAGAAGTTATTGAGTTATACCCAACTAATGATAATACTCCAACAATAGAAATTTCTAATCCAGAGTTGGAATCAATTCATTGTGGTAAGTATCGACCCGGACATTTTAAAGGTGTTGCTACCATTGTTTCTAAACTATTTTCTATAGTTCAGCCGAATATTGCCCTGTTTGGAGAAAAAGATTATCAACAATTATTAATTATACGTAGTTTGGTAAAAAATCTTCTTTTACCAATAGAGGTAGTTAGCGCACCTACTATAAGAGAAGATAGTGGTCTCGCTATGAGCTCTAGAAACACTTATTTAAGTAAATCTGAATTTCGACAGGCACCCAAATTGTATAAATGTATAAAAGAAACCATAAAAATGATAAGGAATGGTGATAAGGATTACGAGCAACTGGAAAAAGAGGCAAATATTTTTTTAGAACAAGCTGGCTTTAAGGTAGAGTATTATAGTATTTGTGATAGTAAAACATTGGCTCCTGCAGGAGATGACGACGCTATTGTGCTTGTTGCTGCATGGCTCGGTAAAACTCGATTAATTGACAATGCCAGAGTGCATACATATGATTGACACACCTGATAGTCGGGCAATCGTTATACTATTAAATATGGAAACTTATAAATAACAATGCAAATCACTGTCTTAAAAGCAAAATTTCACCATGCAACAGTTACACACTCTGAGATCGAATATGATGGATCTTGTGCAATTGATGGTGCCTTGCTAGATAAGGCTGGTATTCATGAGTATGAGCAAATTGAAATTTATAATGTTACTAATGGAGAGCGTTTTAGAACATATGCTATTCGTGCGGAGGATCATTCACGAATTATCTCTGTAAACGGCGCAGCCTCACATAAAGCAGACCCCGGAGATCGCGTTATTATTTGTGCCTATGGAAGAATCAATGAAAATGAAATAGAACGTTTTAAGCCCAAACTTGTATATCTAGATAAAGAAAACCATATCACGAGAATTAAAGATCATATTCCTGTCCAAGCAGCTTAATTTTATTTCAATTAAGTTTTCAAAATGAGTGTTAATCCAAAAAATGCAGGTGTAATTGTAATTGGTAATGAGATACTTTCTGGTCGTACTCAGGATCTTAATGTTGCTTATATTGGAAAAAAACTTGAAGAATTAGGTATTGTTTTATCTGAAGTTATAATAATTCCAGATCTTGAAGTTGAGATAATAGATAAAGTTAGAATGTATTCTAAAAAATATGATTATGTGTTTACAACTGGCGGTATTGGTCCCACACATGATGATATTACAACCGCTTCAATTGCGAAGGCTTTTGATGTTAATGTCGTGAGAAGTAAAGATGCTGTAGATCGCATGCAAAAATTTTATAAGCATGATCAATTGACCGAAGCACGATTAAAAATGGCAGACATTCCAGAAGGAGCAATTCTTATTAATAACTTTGTAAGCGGTGCTCCAGCCTTTAAAGTTGAAAATGTATTTGTTCTAGCAGGCGTACCCGAGATCATGAGGTCTATGTTTGATTCTTTAGTTGAACATTTAGTCTCTGGCCCACCAATTTTAACCGCAAGTGTTTGTACAAATTTAACTGAAAGTAAACTCGCGGTAGGAATGAGTGATATTCAGAAAAAAACTCAAGAAGTTAGTATCGGTAGTTATCCTTTTTTTAAGCATGGTCATCTAGGTGTTAATATTGTATTACGATCAACAAAAAAAGACTTACTTTTTAAACAACATAAATTAGTAGAGGAATTAGTTAAGAGTCTGGAGGGAAAAATTTTAGAAATACAAACTCCAATTAAATGATAATGATTGCTTGAATTTTATAAAAAATGGTGCCGGGAGAGAGAATCGAACTCTCACTCTGTTACCAGAACCGGATTTTGAATCCGGCGCGTCTACCAGTTCCGCCACCCCGGCTAGGTAAAGTGATAGCCCGCAAGTATAAGTGAAGTTAACGCGGGGTCAATTCTGAATTGAGGTATTCAATCTGTATTTTCTGATAATATTGATTGCTATGCTGACAAAAGATTTCTCATATAGTCTTCCTGATAGTCTAATTGCCCAATACCCAACTAGTGAGCGTGGAACAAGTCGAATGCTCGTACTGGCCAAAGACCATAAAATCTTTGATAAGAAATTTAAGGATATTATAGGGTATTTTAATTCCAACGATTTACTCGTATTAAATGATACTCGTGTAATACCTGCGAGACTACTCTTGCAAAAAGAATCAGGCGGAAAAGTTGAACTCATTCTTGAACGTATTTTGGATTCTAAAAAAATGATTGTACAACTTCGTTCAAATAGAAGTTTAAAGAATGCAACACTTCTATTTCTCAATGGCGAAAAAAAATTCCAAATAGAAGAAAAGATAAACGATATGTTTTTACTCGCCTATCTAGGTGAGGGAAAAGTCATGAATATTTTTGAAAATTTGGGACATATTCCTTTACCACCGTATATAAAAAGAAATGACGAGTCTTTAGATGGTGAACGTTATCAGACTGTTTACTCAAACACTCTCGGCGCTGTTGCTGCTCCAACCGCGGGGTTACATTTTACCAATAGTATGCTTGATGAATTGAAGAGAAAAGGAATTAACATTACCAACTTAACTTTACATGTAGGTGCAGGTACATTTCAACCCGTACGAGAGCCTGACATTACCAAACATAAAATGCATAGTGAAAAAATTTCTATAAGTCAGAATACAGTAGATAAGATAGTAGCCACTAAGAATCGTGGAGGCAGAATTATTGCTATTGGTACCACGGTGGTTAGGGGCTTAGAATCGGCGGTAGTAAATGGTAAGTTAACTTCATATGAGGGCGAAACAGATATCTTTATATATCCTGGCTATAAATTTAAGGTAGTAGATGTTCTACTTACTAATTTCCATTTACCAGAATCCACATTACTAATGTTAGTTTGTGCTTTTGGCGGCAAAGATAATATATTGAAAGCTTATCATCATGCTATAAGAGAGAAATATAGATTTTATAGTTATGGCGATGCTATGTTGATAATGAAATAAGAGTGGATAGTTTTTATATGCATTTTAATTTAACAAAAAAAAGTAAAGCAGCAAGACGAGGTATTATTGAATTTCACAATGGATCAATTGATACACCAGTTTTTATGCCAGTAGGAACATACGGCGCAGTAAAGACAATAACACCAGAAGAGTTAATTGATATTGGCTACGAAATTATTTTAGCAAATACATTCCATTTAATGTTGAGGCCAGGTTCTGATGTCATACAAAAATTTGGCGGACTTCATAAATTTATGCATTGGGAAAAACCTATTTTAACAGATTCAGGAGGTTATCAAGTTTTTAGCCTAGCTGAATCCAGAAAAATTACTGAAGAGGGAGTTCATTTTCGTTCTCCTATTGATGGGAAGCAAATATTTCTAGGACCCGAGGAAGCCATTAAGATGCAGCATGTATTAGGCGCAGAAATTATTATGGTTTTTGATGATTGCACGCCATATCCATGCTCTGAAGAAAAAGCACGCGAATCAATGGAGCTGTCATTGCGCTGGGCAGAAAGATCAAAAAGAGCTCATGAGGGAAATACAAATGCTTTATTTGGCATTATTCAGGGCGGGATGTATCCAAAGTTACGCGAGGATTCTTTGAGCGGTCTTTGCGAAATTAATTTTGATGGCTATGCAGTTGGCGGTCTTTCAGTTGGCGAGCCTGCTGAATTAATGATGGAAATTCTTGATAATTTAATATCAAAAATGCCAGAAAATAAACCCCGATATTTAATGGGCGTGGGGACCCCTGAAAATTTAGTTGAGGCGGTATGTAGGGGGGTAGATATGTTTGATTGCGTAATGCCAACAAGAAATGCCAGAAACGGGCATCTTTTTACTGAATTTGGGGATATTCGTATCAATAATGCATGTTATAGGTTCGATGAGCTTCCGCTTGACGAGAACTGTGCTTGTTATACATGTAAAAACTACTCAAGAGCCTATCTACACCATCTTTCAAAAACTAATGAGATCTTAGGAGCACGCTTGAATACAAAGCATAATCTTCATTATTATCAGTATTTAATGAGTCAGTTACGTCTGGCGATAGAAGAGGAGCACCTGATAGAGTTTGTATCCGATTTTTACCTCAAGCGAAAAGGTGGTTGATCTATGAAATCATTATTATTTATATTCGAATAAAATTTAAATTTGACTTTACCTATACTGAAATTTGTATTGTTGTGGCATAATACCGCGCTTTTTAAAAATAGAGATTATTAACATAATGTTAGATTTTTTAATTAATAACGCATGGGCAGCACCCGCACAGCAGTCTGCTGGTTTCGCTAGTTTCATACCCCTAATTATATTATTTGTGGTGTTTTATTTTATTTTGATAAGGCCACAACTCAAGCAGGCTAAGCAGCATAGGGAGCTTGTAGCCTCATTGGCAAAGGGGGATGAAGTTGCTACAAGCGGTGGGTTGTTAGGCAAGATCAAAGAAGTGGGTGATAATTTTGTTGTGCTTGAGATATCAAAAGAAACACAAGTAAAAATACAAAAGCAATCGGTTTCCATTGTGTATCCAAAAGGCACTTTGAAAACAATCTAACTACTAATTAATAACGCAAATACACTTAGGTCATAGCATGAATCGTTACTCTTCTTGGAAATATATCGTAATAATTTTCCTAATCGGACTAGGTTTATTATTTGCATTACCAAATATTTATGGGAAGGATCCATCTTTACAAATTTCCGCTGCTAGATCTGCTGAGATTAGTGAGCTTACCGAATTTCAAGTTAGTGCAGCTTTAGAAGAAGCAGCTATAACACACAAAGGTATATCATTAGGCATTAGTAATTTAACAATTAGATTTAATGATGAGGAAACACAATTAAGAGCTCAGTCTATAGTCAAAGAGTCTTTGGGTAGAAATTATGTCGTTGCACTCAATCTTGCACCCGCTACTCCTGATTGGTTAATTAAATTTGGTGCAGAACCAATGTCCTTGGGTCTTGATCTCAGGGGGGGAGTTCACTTCCTAATGGAAGTCGATATGGAGGCTGCGATTGAAAAAGCAGAAGATCGTTACATTTCTGATTTAAGAAGTTTTCTCCGCGAAAAGAAAGTTAGATATAAAACCATTACGCATAATAAAACCGGTGGGTTATTAATACGTTTTAAAGATGATACCGAATACAACAAGGGCCAATCTTTGTTAGCCGATAATTTTGATGATCTTGATGTTGAATCGGAATCTAGCGAAGATGAATTTTCATTAATTGCTGTAATAAGAGAAGAAGTTCTATTAGAAACCCAACGTTTAGCCCTACAGCAAAATATCACAACACTTAGGAAGAGAGTTAATGAGCTTGGTGTTGCCGAACCTGTAATTCAAAGACAAGGATTGAAACGAGTTGTTGTGCAGTTGCCCGGTGTGCAGGACACTGCACGTGCTAAAGCTATTCTTGGTGCTACTGCTACTCTCGAATTTAGATTGGTTGATGAGGAGCATGAGCCGCAAGAGGCTGTTGACGGACGTCCACCGGCTGGTTCCAAACTATATTACGAAAGAAATGGATTACCAATATTACTTAAAAAGCAAATCATGCTAACAGGTGACTCTATTATAAACGCAGCCTCTGGGTTCGATACCTTAACTGGTGGGCCTGATGTAACAATTACATTAGATGGTAAAGGCGCAAAAAAAATGAGCCGAGGAACTCGTGATAATGTTGGAAAACGATTAGCCGTTGTTTTTATCGAATATAAAATGGAAACAATTAAGCAAGATGGCGATATTATAAAAGAGAAGGAAATTGTTGAGGAAGTAATTAATGCAGCTGTAATACAAGAGCAACTTGGCAAGCGGTTTCACATAACAGGCTTAGATTCTTCAGAGGAAGCTAAAAATCTTGCGCTATTACTTCGTGCTGGAGCATTAGCCGCACCTATATATATTATTGAAGAGCGTACAGTGGGCCCAAGTCTTGGGCAAGACAATATTGATAAAGGCTTTGATTCAGTTGTTATAGGTTTTGTTCTTGTATTAATATTTATGGCTATATATTACAAAGTCTTTGGTTTGATTGCGGATATCGCGCTATCACTCAATTTAGTATTGATAATCGCAATGCTCTCTCTATTACAAGCAACATTAACTTTGCCAGGTATCGCTGGAATAGTTTTAACAGTAGGTATGGCAGTTGATGCAAATGTTTTAATCTTTGAGCGTATTAGAGAAGAAATACGCAATGGGAATACACCTCAAGCTAGTATTCATGCAGGATATGAGAAAGCTTTCTCGACAATTGCTGATGCAAATATTACAACCTTAATTGCTGCATTGATGTTGTTTAGTTTTGGAACAGGACCAATACAAGGTTTTGCTGTAACTTTGTCACTTGGGATTATATCTTCAATGTTTACCGCAATAATGGTATCAAGAGGATTAGTCAATTTAATTTACGGTGGGAAAAATCTAAACAAATTAATCATATGAGACTAAAGAAGGAATACTGGCAATGGGCAATATGAATATAAAATTTAATTTCATGAGAATGAGGGTAATAACTACTATTATGTCAGTATTACTACTTATCGCCTCGATAGCATCATTGTCATATCAAGGTTTAAATTTAGGAATCGATTTTACCGGCGGTACTCTTGTAGAAGTTGGTTATCCTGAGGCAGTTGATCTGGATAAGATACGTGAATCGTTTATTGATTCTGAGTTTAGCAATACTTCCGTTCAATATTTTGGTACCGCAAATGAAATATTAATACGTATACCTCCTCAAAGAGGATTAAATAGTGCTGATATAAGTAGTAATCTTCTTAACTTATTATCTGCAAATGATCTCAATGTAGAAATGCGGAGAGTAGAGTTCGTTGGTCCGCAGGTTGGAGATGAACTAAAAGAGGATGGCGGGCTAGCCATGCTCTATGCTTTGTTATGTATTATGGTTTATGTGGCATTTCGTTTTCAAATGCGTTTTTCTGTAGGTGCTGTTGCAGCGCTTATACATGATGTAGTAATAACTTTAGGGTTCTTTTCTATAATGCATTTTAATTTTGATTTAACTATTTTAGCAGCTCTACTTGCAGTTATTGGTTATTCATTGAATGATACGATTGTCGTCTTTGATCGTGTGCGCGAGAATTTTCGTAAAGTTCGCGATAAAACACCTGTCGATGTCTTTAATATTTCGTTAAACCAAACACTAAGTAGAACCTTGATGACATCCTTCACAACCTTATTAGTATTAATTGCGTTATTTTTTCTTGGCGGTGAGATTATACATGGTTTTTCGATAGCGCTTATTTTCGGTGTTTTGATCGGAACGTATTCATCAATTTATATTGCGAGTCCGGTTACGCTTGCGCTTGGCATAAAAAAGGAGGATTTGATGCCAGTTAAGAAAGAAGGTTTGGATTTAGAGAATCAGCCTTGAGTAATATAAAAAGAAATTAGAATAAAAGTGACTGGATCTTTATCCATAGTAGCAGACGAACAAATTCCTTTAGCCGAACAGGCATTTTCAAAATTTGGTAATGTAACCCTTGTTGATGGGCGGTCTATTAATAACTCATTAATCAAAAACACCGATATTCTTTTAGTTAGATCCGTAACAAAAGTCAATGAATTATTATTAAAAAATAGTAATTTAAAATTTTTAGGCTCGGCGACAAGCGGAGTAGATCATATTGATATTGATTATTTGAAAAGCTCCAAAATATACTTTTCATACTCACCAGGTAGTAATTCACAATCCGTTGCTGAATATGTATTAAATAGTTTAATTGTGGCGAAGAAAAAATCCTGCATTCCTTTTTCAAAAATGAAGGTCGGAATTATCGGATTTGGTCATATAGGCTCTAAAGTAAAAAAAATTATGGATATTTTTGGCAGTCACTGCCTATTAAATGATCCTATTTTATCCAATCAAAGGAAAGATGAAATTTTTACAGAACTTGAAGAAGTTTTACAATCGGATGTTGTGACATTGCATGTGCCACTTACAAAAGATTGTGACTATCCTACATATAATTTGGTTAATGAAATTTTTTTAAAGAAATTAAAACCCAATGTTATCTTTATAAATACTTCGCGTGGCGAAGTTATTGACGAAGAGGCCTTATTGGCTTTTAAAATGGATAATCCCGAGTCTGTTTTAGTTTTAGATGTTTGGCGTAATGAGCCAAATATAAATACGAGCTTATTGAGTCAAGCATTTATAAAAACTCCTCATATAGCTGGCTATAGTCATGAAGGAAAAATTAATGCAACAGAAAATCTTTTTAATCAATTAAATCATTTCTGCGGTACTAATTTCACTTTTTCTGAATTGTACATTCCAAATAATATTAGATTATCACCAGAAATGAATGGCTCAAAATACGATGTTGAATCTATAATATCTCAGCATTGGAATATTTTAGAAGATAATATTTCAACAGATTATTATAATAATTTGGCAATAAAAGACCGTGCAAAATACTATGATAGTTTGAGAAAAAATTACTCAACTAGATATGAATATGCAAGTCGAACTATTGAGTTTAGTGATGGTATTGATATGACTGCATTCGATAATACTGTTCAAAATAATTTAGAGAAATTAGGGTTTAAATTAAATATTAAATGAAAAAGCTTGGCATATTAGTTTCCGGTAAAGGCAGTAACATGACTGCGATTATCAATGCTTGCGAGGAAGGTTATCTTCCAGCAAAAGTTGAAGTAGTTATCAGCAGCAATCCCAAAGCTGGAGCACTTGAAATTGCAAAAGAAAAAAATATCAAGACAGTACATTATGGTACTTTTCAAAATGAGAATCTGGAAGAAATAGATCTTTCTGTTTGTAAAGTTTTATGTGATAGCAAGGTTGATTTTGTATTACTAGCTGGATTTATGAAGAAGGTTGGGAGGACAGTACTCACCAAGTTTAAGGGAAGAATTCTTAATGTTCACCCCTCACTGTTACCTAAACATGGAGGAAAAGGTTTTTATGGGTTGAATGTACACAGAGCGGTCATTGATGCTGGAGATCAAAAGAGTGGCGCCACAATTCATCTAGTTAGCGAAGAGTATGATGAAGGAACAATTTTAGCTCAAAAATCAGTTATAGTAGATCCAAAAGATACACCTGAGTTACTGGCTGCTAAGATTTTAAAAATTGAACATGTATTATATGTTGAAACAGTGAAAGAAATTATCGAAGCTAATATTAAAATATAACATAGAGATTAAGTGACTAATATAATAAAAAATATTTACTTAACTACAGTGGTTAAAAGACCATTTCTAGTTCTTATTTTTATGTCTGTAATTCTATGTTTTTTTTCATTTCACATAAAAGATTTTAAACTTGATGCATCTGCGGATTCTTTATTATTAGAGGATGATAAGGATCTTCAATTATTTCGCGAAACCATTGAGCGTTATTCAACTAAAGATTTTTTATTTGTTACGTTTACTTCAAAGAACGATCTTTTTTCAGAGCAAACATTAGAAGCGATTGTCAAACTTAGGGACGAAATCAATAAATTAGAACTGGTTGATTCAGTAGTTACATTGGTAGATATACCATTAGTTATGCAACACGATGGATCATTAGCTGATGTCTCTGAAAATGTTCGTAAAATTGAGGATGGTGGCATTGATCTTGATAGCGCTAAAAAAGAAATTCTCGAAAGTCCAATTTATAAAGAGTTAATAATTAGTACTGATGGCAGAACGACGGCTTTAGTAGTCAACTTAAAAGACCAATCTTCTTTTCGTGAAATACAAAATAAAAGAAATAAATTATTAATTGAAGAAAAGAATAATCGTTTAGATGTAATAGGTAAAAAAGAGCTTGATAGAATAAATACAGAATATCTGCAAATGAAGAGCTATAGCGATCAGCTTAATCATGAAACTATAGCAGACATAAGAGAGATATTAACTAGGTACGCTGAGTATGGCGCACTCCATCTTGGAGGCGTGCCAATGATTGCTGATGATATGATAACTTTTATTAAAAATGATCTAATTGTTTTTGGTATTGGTGTATTTCTTTTCTTAGTAGTTATGCTAACAATTATTTTTCGTAAATTAAGGTGGGTAGCACTACCTTTAATTAGTTGTTGTTATGCTGGGATTATAATGATTGGTTTACTCGGTTTAGTTGGATGGAATGTAACAGTTATATCGTCAAATTTCATATCACTAATGTTGATTATAACCATGTCAATGAATGTGCACCTTATTGTTAGGTACAGGCAGCTTCGAAATGATTATCCTGATTATAATCAATACGAATTAGTATTAGGTACAACACGCAAGATGGTTTGGCCTTGTTTATATACAGCCTTAACAACAATTATGGCTTTCACCTCTTTGGTTGTTAGTGGCATTAAACCCGTCATTGATTTTGGGTGGATGATGACTATAGGATTGAGTGTAACTTTTTTAACATCATTTATTCTATTTCCTTCTTTGTTAATTCTATTATCAAAAACCAAAGAACAAGAAGCAGCAAAAAGAGAATTTCAGTTTACGCCAAAACTAGCAAATATAACCGAAAGATTCGGCAATACTATATTAGTTTCTGCTGTTATTTTAGCGTTAGTAAGTACATATGGCATTAGTAGATTACAAGTTGAGAATAGTTTTATAAATTATTTTAGCGAGAATACCGAAATATATCAGGGGTTGCGTTTGATCGATCAAAAATTGGGAGGAACAACACCTGTTGACATTCTAATAAGCTTCGATGAAACAGAGCTAGAGGATATTGATCAAACTGATGATGACTTTCAAGATTTTGATGAATTATTTGGGTTATTAGAAGCAGAGCAAGAGCAAGCTTGGTTCACTCCTGACAGAATAAATACCATTAAAGAGGTGCATGATTATTTAGAAAGTCTACCTGAGGTGGGCAAGGTACTATCTTTAGCTTCAATTATACGGGTTGGTGAAAAAATTAATAAGGGTGAATTTGATGCTTTTGAGTTAGCAATTGTGAGTAAACGTATGCCAGATGAACTTAAAGAAAGCATGATAAATCCATATGTATCTGAAGCGAACAATGAAGCTCGTCTAAGTATTAGAATTGTTGATTCTCTAAAAGATCTTAGGCGGCAAGAGTTGCTAAAGAAAATCAAATCCGACTTAGTAGAGAAGAAAAGTATAAATGAAGATAATTTAAAAATAACTGGAATACTTGTTCTCTATAATAATATGCTACAGAGTTTGTTTAAATCACAGATTCTTACTTTGGGTGTTGTAATGTTGGGTATAGCTTTTATGCTGATTATTTTATTTCGCTCACTTAAGCTCGCAATTATAGGAATAATACCAAACCTTCTAGCTGCAGCGATTATTTTAGGTTTAATGGGGTTGATTCGTATACCTTTAGATATGATGACAATTACTATTGCAGCAATAACAATTGGGATAGCTGTTGATAATAGCATTCATTATATTTACCGTTTTCGTGAAGAGTTTCCAAAGACTAATAATTATATTTCTACAATGCATTATTGTCATGCCAATATAGGTAAAGCTGTATTTTATACAGCAAGCACAGTAATGATTGGTTTTTCAATACTAGTTTTATCAAACTTTATTCCCACTATTTATTTTGGGCTATTAACCGCACTGGCAATGTTTATTGCATTGTTTGCGGCACTAACATTACTACCAAAACTAATTTTGATATTTAAGCCTTTTTAGTAAAATTAAAATAAACAGTATCTTGCGACAATAAGCTAATGTTAAGTGAAAGAAATATCTTTAAGATAAGTGCTTTCTCTATATAGCTATTCCGATTACAATATTTGGGCTGAATATCTCAAGGCATTCGGTACGGGGTTAATATCTGAAATGACTATTTAGTCGATATTATAAATACAAAAAACAAAAAAATAGGGAGTGAGAGTAATGAGTAGCAAATTAAAATGGTTGTTAATTACTCTATTATTGTCATCTAGTGCCGCATGGTCTGCAGCAACTCCTCAGGAGGTGGTTAAAGCAACTGCTGATAGTGTAATAGACCACATTGAAAGTAATCGCCATATTTTAGAAACAGATCCAGAAAAAATTTTCGAGATGGTCAATGAATTGGTGATACCCCGTTTTGATTTTATTAGCATGTCAAAATGGGTGCTCGGCAAGCATTGGAAGACTGCTAGTGAATCTCAAAGAAATGAATTTGTTACTCAGTTCAAATCACTACTTATTCGTACATATGCCCGTGCATTACTCGAGTATTCGGGGCAAAAAATAAAATACTTTCCAGTTAAACAAAATCCAAATTCAAATCTTGCTGTAGTAAAAACAGAGCTTACAAGTAAAAGTAGCGCGCAACTTCCAATACTATATCGTATGCATCAAAAGAATCAGGAATGGAAAGTTGTCGATGTGGCTGTTGATGGCGTGAGTTTGGTTACAACATATAGAGGTTCATTTTCCACACAAATAAAAAAAGATGGTTTTGATTCACTTCTTGATCAATTGACAAAAAAGAATATAAGGCTTGAAAATAATATATCAAATTAGCTAAAACTTTTTATTTAAAAGCTAGGTAGATCGTCAAGATGATCATAATTTACTTTTATTTTTTTTCTTAGTTTAAATTGTATAGTGCCTTTTTTGCTCATAAGCTAAATGACATATATTTATGAATGCAAGTATTATAAAGCAACTTATAGAATCTGGATTACCAGATTCTGATGTGGTAGTAGAAGGAGACGATGGTACGCATTTCAATGCTTATATTGTTTCAGAATCATTCATTGGAAAAAATCTCTTAGAACAACATAAAATGGTGTATAAGGCGTTAGGTGATAAAATTGGTAAAGAAATACACGCGCTATCTTTTAAGACATTCACTCCGCATGAGTTCAAGAATAATAAATTAAATTAACGCACTTTGAGTGTTACAAGGTAAATCATAAAATATGGATAAATTAATTATCCAGGGCGGCAACCCTTTAGAAGGCGAAGTTTCAATTTCCGGTGCTAAGAATTCAGCACTACCCATACTATCAGCAACATTATTGACTGATAAGCCAGTTACAATTAGCAATGTTCCTCATCTGCATGATATTACAACAACAATAGAATTACTCGGAAGAATGGGTTCTAAGATCACAGTTAGCGAGCATATGCACATAGAGATTGATAATTCTGAAATTAATAATTTTTTTGCTCCATACGAATTGGTTAAAACAATGCGAGCATCAATACTTGTGCTCGGCCCACTTCTTGCTCGTTATGGAAAAGCCGATGTATCACTGCCAGGCGGATGTGCCATTGGCTCGCGCCCCGTTAATATTCATATACAAGGCTTAATCGCAATGGGCGCAGAAATTACAACTGATACGGGATACATCAGAGCAAAAACTAGTAATAGATTAAAGGGGGTACATCTAACACTTGATCTTGTGACTGTTACGGGAACAGAAAATTTGATGATGGCGGCTACTTTGGCTGAAGGTAAAACAATTATTGAAAATGCCGCAAGAGAGCCCGAAGTTAAAGATTTAGCTAATTGTCTAAACAAAATGGGCGCAAAAATCGAAGGCGCCGGAACTGATCGTATTGAAATTGAAGGGGTTGAATCTCTTAATGGGGCAGAGCATGAGATTTTACCCGATCGTATTGAGACAGGAACATACCTTGTTGCTGCTGCTATGACACGAGGTAAAATGCGCTTAAGAAATACCAAATCAGTTTTGTTAGAGTCAGTTTTGACTAAGCTCATGGAGGCAGGAGCAAGTATTGAATTGGAGGAAAATGCTATTTCTATTGATATGGATGGGAAAAAACCAAAGGCGGTTGATGTACATACTTCACCATTTCCAGGGTTTCCAACAGATATGCAAGCACAGTTTACAGCAATGAACAGTATAGCCGTTGGTTCAGGCGCAATAACAGAAGCTGTTTTTGAGAATAGGTTTATGCATGTGCATGAGTTAAAGAGAATGGGAGCAGATTTAAAATTAGAGGGTAACACAACAATAACTGACGGCGTTGAAGAATTGACTTCTGCACCTGTGATGGCTACTGATTTAAGAGCATCAGCTAGTTTAGTTTTAGCCGGATTAGTCGCAAAAGGACAGACAGTTGTCGATCGTATTTATCATATTGATCGCGGTTATGAAACCATTGAAGAAAAGCTTTCACAGTTAGGAGCTAATATCAAACGCATTCCAGATTAACTGCCTTCTGAATCAAGTATTATTGAGGAAACTTTTTATACTTATTCCTTTCTAATGCATTCCATGCCATTTTTTCATACTATAGCATGGTTAAACTTTAATTAAGAAATAAGGGTAAAAATGTCTGATAAAATAACAATTGCGGTTTCAAAAGGCAGGATTTTCGATGAAGCTCTTCCGTTGCTTGCTAAAATTGATGTTATTCCAAAGGATGATCCTCAGAACTCGCGAAAATTAATATTAGAAACAAATAAAAATAACGTTCAAATACTTGTTATAAGGGCAACAGATGTTCCAACTTATGTTGAGCGTGGAGCAGCAGAATTAGGTATTGCCGGTAAAGATGTTTTACTCGAGTACCAGGGCGATGGTTTTTATGAACCTATTGATCTCGGTATCGCTAAGTGCAAAATGATGTTAGCTGGCTTAAAAGGCGTAAAAAAAGAAATTACCAGGCCAAGAATCGCGACAAAATATACAAATATAACCCAGAATTATTTTTCAAATTTTGGTAAGCAGGTTGAAATAATTAAACTATATGGTTCAATGGAATTAGCTCCAATTTTAGGTTTAGCAGATCAAATTGTTGATTTAGTTGATACTGGTAAAACTTTAGAAGCAAATGGATTAGTTCCTTATGAGCGCATAGCGGATATCAGTTCAAGATTAATAGTAAATAAAGCATCAATGAAACTAAAAAGCACCGCAATAAAATCTTTTATAGAAAAATTATCTGATGTAATTGAGGTTGCAGAGTGATGAAATATTTAGATACATCAAGTTCTGATTTTAAAAAATCATTAAGTAGTCAAATAAAATCAAATTCAGAACCTAATGATGAAATTTCGATGGTAGTTTCTGAAATAGTAAAAGATATTCGGGATCGTGGTGATGAGGCATTGCTTGAGTATACAAATCAATATGACAGATTATCGGCTCAACTTAAAAATTTAGAGATTACAAAAAGTGAAATTGATACTGCTTTGTCTAGAATATCTGATTCAATGAGAGAAAGTTTAGAGAATGCTATAAAAAGAATACGCTCATTTCACGAAAAACAAAAACAAGAAACTTGGACTTATACAGATGAAGATGGAAATACTTTAGGTCAAAGAATTACTTCTATAGAGCGAGTTGGTGTTTATGTTCCTGGAGGTAAGGCAGCGTACCCCTCATCTGTTTTGATGAACGTTATTCCTGCACAAGTTGCGGGGGTTCAGGAAATCATCATGGTTGTACCAACCCCCGATGGGGAAAGAAACGATCTGGTTTTAGCATCAGCAGCAATTCTTGGAGTAAACAAAATTTTTAGTATTGGAGGAGCACAAGCAATCGCTGCTTTGGCTTTTGGCACCAAACTAATTCCTAAGGTAGATAAAATAGTTGGTCCTGGGAATATGTTTGTAGCTGCTGCGAAAAGACAGGTTTTTGGTTTTGTGGGTATTGATATGATAGCTGGACCTTCCGAAGTTGTTATTATTGCAGACGAAAATGCCAACGCAGATTGGGTTGCAATGGATCTTTTAGCTCAAGCTGAGCATGATGAGGAGGCAAGCGCTATTTTAATTTCTCCCAATGCCAATGTTATTAAATCTGTTGAGAAATCAATCGAAAAATTTTTACCACAAATGGAAAGAGCTGAAATTATTCAAGCATCACTCAACAATAATGGTTTAATTATAAAAACTAAAGATTTTACTCAAGCGGTTGAGATAGTAAACATTATTGCACCTGAGCACCTCGAACTTGCGGTAATTGATCCAGAAATATTGCTTGAAGACATAAAACATGCTGGTGCTATTTTTATGGGTAATTATTCTGCAGAATCGATCGGTGATTATTGCGCTGGACCTAATCATGTCCTACCCACATCTCATACAGCTAGATTTTCATCACCTCTAGGTGTTTATGATTTTCAGAAAAAAACATCTCTTATAAAATGTGATGGTAATTCAGTTTCAGAAATAGCAAGAGTTGCGTCTATTTTGGCACATGGTGAAGGTTTAACTGCACATGCACGTTCTGCAGAATTTCGTCATCGCTCATGAGCAGTTAACATTTATTTTTTAAATATTTTTTTATCTTAAAAACTTAATTGCTGGTCTCTCTAATATTGTAGCAGTTAGTTCTTGCTCGTCCCAACCCCTTAAAATTTTAATTTTAACTTTTTCACCTGGCCTAAGCTTAGTGATCATGTCAATAATTTTTCCAGGAGAATCCGTTCTTTCACCGTTAACACTATGTATAACATCACCAGGAATGATTCCAGCATTCTCAGCTGGGCCATTACGAATCGTCGCTGTAATCAAAACTCCAGTTGATCCAGATGTATCTTCATAGTTTCTTAATTTACCACTTAAAGATTGCGCCTCTATTCCAAGCCAACCTCTAACCACTTTTCCATTTTTAATAATTTCATCCATTACATTTAGTGCTTGATTGATTGGGGTTGCCAAACCAATACCCTCTGAACCACCAGATTTTGAAATAATTGCTGTATTGATTCCAATCAATTCACCATAAACATTAATTAGTGCTCCTCCAGAATGACCCTGGTTAATGTCAGCATCTGTTTGAATAAAATCATCAAAAAAAGAAATCCCCCTTCTTTTTCTGCCGGTAGCACTTACAATACCTTGAGTCACTGTTTGCCCAAAATTATATGGATTTCCAATAGCTAAAACTATGTCACCAATCTTTAATTTAGATGAATCTCCAATTTTAATTGATGGAGGGTTTTTAAGATTTATTTTTATTACAGCTAAATCTGTATCTAAATCTAGACCAATTAATTTAGCTTGTAGTTGTTCTCCAGAATTTAGAGTAATTCCTATATTTTCAGCATTCTCTATAACGTGTGCATTAGTAAGAATATAGCCGGCTTTGTTCATGATTACACCCGAGCCAATTGAATTATTACGCCGTGTCTTTGTCAATTGAGGGGAAACACCAAAAAATTGCTTAAACATAGGATGTCCGAATACAGAAT
>CAJWRJ010000021.1 GCA_913046215.1 uncultured Legionellales bacterium
TATTGAAGAAACAGCAGCAATTTCAGCAGATGCGAGAAAAACATTTGCACCATCGCCAAGTCTATTTGGAAAGTTTCGAGTTGAAGTTGAAACAACTGTTGATTTAGCTTCTACGCGAGCTTGATTACCCATACAAAGAGAACATCCTGGCATTTCTGTTCTTGCGCCTACCTTATTAAATATATCGTAATATCCTTCTTCAGTTAGCTGGTGTTGATCCATCTTTGTTGGCGGCGATATCCATAGTGTTGTTGGTAGTTTAGATGTTGATTTTTGCAACATTTTTCCGGCAGCTCTAAAATGTCCAATATTTGTCATGCATGATCCAATAAATACTTCATCAATCTTAGTTCCTGATATTTCAGATAATGGTTTCACATCATCTGGATCGTTTGGACAAGCTAAAAGTGGTTCTTTAATATCTTTCAGATCAATTTCAAATATTTTTTTGTACTCAGCATCAGGGTCAGGTTCCAATAGTGTTGGCTTTTTAAGCCATTCCTCCATTTCTCGGGCTCGTCTTTCTATAGTTCTTATATCGCCATATCCTTCATCTATCATCCATCGTAATAATGTAATATTAGATTGAAGATATTCTATGATTGGTTCTTTACCGAGCCTGATTGTACAACCACCAGCTGATCTTTCTGCACTTGCATCGGATAATTCAAAAGCTTGCTCACATTTAAGATTAGGCAAGCCCTCAATTTCTAGAATACGACCCGAGAAAATATTTTTCTTCCCTTCTTTTTCAACAGTTAGATCACCGGTTTGTATTGCTGCGTATGGAATTGCATTAACAAGATCTCGTAATGTAATTCCTGGTTGCATTTCACCTTTAAAACGTATCAAGATCGATTCAGGCATATCAAGTGGCATTACACCTGTTGCTGCAGCAAAAGCAACAAGTCCTGAACCCGCTGGAAAAGAGATACCAATAGGAAATCGAGTGTGGGAATCTCCACCTGTGCCAACTGTATCAGGTAAGAGCATACGATTTAACCATGAATGTATAATCCCATCTCCCGGTCTTAATGCCACGCCCCCACGTGTTTGTATAAAATCAGGTAGTGTGTGATGTGTATTTATATCTATAGGCTTCGGGTAAGCAGCTGTGTGACAGAATGATTGCATGACGAGATCGCTTGAAAATCCAAGACACGCTAAATCTTTTAGCTCATCTCTTGTCATTGGTCCAGTTGTATCTTGTGATCCAACAGTCGTCATTTTAGGCTCACAGTACGTTTCTGGCCGAATTCCATCCACATCACAAGCTTTACCAACTATTTTTTGTGCTAATGTATAACCCTTGCCTGTATCATTTACGGGGCATGGTTTACGAAATAAGTCGCTAGATTTCAATTTCAATGCTTCACGTGCACGAGCTGTTAATCCCCGACCAATGATAAGAGGAATTCGACCTCCAGCTTGTACTTCATCAAGTATAATATCTGTCTTCAAAGAAAAATTACAAAGCGTTTCACCTGTTGTTTTATTTTTCACCACTCCTTTGTATGGAAAAATATCAATAATATCTCCCATACTCATATTACTTACATCACACTCTATGGGTAATGCGCCAGCATCTTCCATTGTATTAAAGAAAATAGGTGCAATTTTTCCACCCAAACAAAAACCACCATCTTTTTTGTTAGGTATAAAAGGTATATTATTTCCCATATGCCAAAGCACAGAATTTGTTGCTGATTTACGCGATGAACCTGTTCCAACTACATCACCTACATAAGCAAGGGGGTATCCTTTTTCTTTGAGTGCTTTTATTTGTTTTATTGGACCAATTTCACCAGGCACATCAGGCTCAATACCTTCTCTTTTCATTTTCAACATTGCTTGAGCATGTAATGGAATATCAGGTCGGGACCATGCATCAGGTGCCGGAGATAAATCATCTGTATTTGTTTCTCCTGAAACTTTGAAGACAGTAACTGTAATTTTTTCTTCTAGTTTAGATCTAGAAGTAAACCATTCACCATTTGCCCATGATTGCATAATTATTTCTGCATGCTCATTTCCGCCATCAGCTTTATCTTTAATATCATAAAAAGCATCGAACATGAGTAACGTTTTTGAGAGTGCAAGCGCAGCTGTTTCCGCCAAAACCTCATTATCCAAACACTTAATTAAAGGTTCTATATTGTATCCGCCAAGCATAGTACCCAATAATTGAGTTGCTTTAATTTTGTCTATTAATAAAGATTCAGCCTCACCTTCTGTGATAGCAGCCAGAAATGCCGCCTTAATGTAAGCAGCTTGATCAACTCCTGCAGGCACGCGATTTATCAATAAATCTAGAATGAACTCTTCGTCACCTTCTGGAGGCTTTTTTATTAAATCAATAAGCGCAGCAGTTTGTTCCGCATTAAGCGGTTCAGGCACAATACCTAGATCTGCACGTTCTTTTACATGTTGACGATATTCATCAAGCAATATATTTCTCCTTTAGAATGTATGGCGGCGGGTACTTCTGACGATGGTAACCCTAACTGAGAGAGGGGTATTATAAATCAAATTTTGTACTAATTTTAGGTCAATTTTGGTAGATTGTTAATTTGTACTATCAATAATCCCACCACCTAAACACACATTTTTTTCATAAAAAACAATGAATTGGCCTGGTGTGATGGCTCTCTGAGTCGAATCAAAGCTAATAAAAAGGCGGTTATTTTCATTTTTCTCAATAACGCAATCTTGGTCAGATTGACGATAACGGCATTTAGCTTTACACCTAAACGGTAAAGCAGGCATCTTCCCAGAGATCCAATTTATATCAATAACTGTTAAATTTTTATTATGTAACATAGGGTGATCATGGTCTTGAGCAACTATTAGCTCATTTTTCGTAATATCTTTTTTTATTACGTACCAAGGAGCATCTTTTGTATTTTTTACGCCACCTATACCAAGACCTTGGCGCTGGCCGAGTGTATAAAAGAAAATTCCTTCATGCTCTCCTATTAATTTTTCATCAACTGTTTTGATTAGCCCAGGTTTTGGTGTAATAAATTTACTCAGAAAAGCACGAAAAGGTTGCTCTCCTATAAAACAAATTCCAGTACTATCTTTTTTATTATGTGTTGCTAAACCCGATTTTTTAGCTAATTTTCTAACATCAGTTTTACATAGTCGTCCTATTGGGAATAATGAATTATTTAATTGATTCTGATTGAGTTGGCATAAGAAGTAACTTTGATCTTTGTTAACATCAAAAGATTTTAATAGTTGCGATATACCATTCTCTTTTTTTAAGCATGAGTAATGACCCGTTGCAATTTTTTCTGCTCCTAATTTCTTTGCGTACTCTAAGAAAGCTTTAAATTTAATTTCTCTATTACATAACACATCTGGATTCGGGGTTCGGCCTTTTTTGTATTCGTCAAGAAATTCTTTAAAAACTTTCTCCCAATATTTCTTTGAAAGGTCAACAGTATTTAGTGGTATATTCAGTTTATCGCATACTAGCATTGCATCTTCAACATCATGTTCCCATAGGCACTTTCCATCATCTTCATAATCATTCCAATTTTTCATAAATAGTGCTTCAACATTATAGCCTTCCTCTTTTAACAACATTGCTGCTACTGAGGAATCAACACCACCTGATATGCCGACTATTATTTTTTTACTCATGATTATTTGGTGAGAAATTAAGCAATGTTAATGGGAAGCTATTTCCATTTTTATAATCTTCTATACATTTTAAGACCATTGGACTTCGCATCCTTTTATTTTCTTCAATTTCTTTTTTACTCATCCATACTGTTCTTATTATCCCATGGTCTAATTTTCTCTCGTCATATTTTTTTATACAAGAACCATGAAAGCAAAATCTTAAGTATGTGATATTTTTATTACTTTTATTTTGGTATAAATAAATACCAACAAGTGCCTTAGGTTCAAAATCAAAAGCTGTTTCTTCAAGTACCTCTCGTTTCACAGCATCCAGTAATGTTTCTCCTTTTTCAAGATGCCCAGCTGGTTGATTAAACACTAATTCATCTTCAATTAATTCCTCAACAAGGAGAAATTTTCCATCTTTTTCAATAACTGCGGCAACAGTTGTATTCGGTTTCCACTGCATTTTTAAATTCCTTGATTGTGTGCATATGTATGCGGATAATACGCATAGAATTTTATTTCTTGGGATACATAATGTCTAACTACGATATATTTTTTCATAAGATTAGTTTAATTATAAGCTTAGCATTATTATGGTTGATGCTATCTGGCCATTATACGCCATTACTGCTATTACTTGGATTGTTATCAGTTCTGGCTGTTACAATTATTAGTTCACGAATGAAGTTAATTACTTATGACCAGCCAATACTACAGCTTTATTTTATAAGGTTTATTCCATATGGTTTTTGGCTGCTTATTCAGGTTATAAAATCGAATATTGATGTGTGCAGAAGAATACTTAATCCTAAATTGCCAATAAGCCCTAGATTGATCAGCTTAAAATCATCACAGTCTAGTAGTTTTGCAAGAATGGTTTATGCGAATTCTATTACATTAACACCGGGAACTATCTCTATTGATTTAGACGGTTCGAATATCGAAGTTCATAGTTTGTCATTAGAAGGAGCTGAAGGACTAAAAACTGGTAAAATGGATAAGAAGATAACCGATTCTGAAGCACAACCTTATGTTTGAAATTCCAACTTTTATGATATTGCTCTCAATGCTACTTGCATTAGTTTCAGCGATTATTGGTAAAACGATTTATGACAAAATACTTGCTGTAAATATATTTGGAACAGTCACTGTATTATTTATTGCCCTTTTTGGATTTTTAACAAAGCGACCAGAATTCCTTGATATCGCTCTAGTCTATGCCCTAATTAATTTCATATCCACAGTGGCAATTTTGAAATTTTTTGAGTACGGAGATATTAGCGCGAGCTCTATTGAAAAAGAGAAAGGTGATATCTAGTGACTGCAATTGAGATCTTAAGCGGCATATTGGTTATCTTAGGCTCGTTATCTATTATTGTAGGGTTACTTGGTGTCTACCGTATGCCGGACTTTTTTACCAGACTCCATGCTGCGAGTGTAATTGATACCTTGGGAACAATATTAATATTATTTGGTTTAATCTTATATGCTGGTTTGAACATAGTTAGTATTAAGCTTTTGCTTATATTGATATTTATACTAATAACAACACCGACAGCTGCTCATGCTTTAGCTAAGTCAGCTTTGCACGGCAAACTTAAACCAATGACGGATGATGATTGATATGACTGTTGTCTATATAAATATTATTATTTTGTGCTTGTTAGTTATTACCGCAATTGCAATTAATCAGCAAGATAATCTTTTTGCAACAACAATGTTGACAGGAATATTCAGCTTATTATCAGCTTCTTTATTTGTTTGTTTAGATGCTGTTGATGTTGCTTTTACAGAGGCTGCAGTCGGTGCAGGCATTGCTCTTATTCTTTTTTTAGGCTCTTTAGCATTTATAAAATATAAAGAGAAAATTGAAAATAAAGTTTCTGTATTTGGATTAATTACGGTAATTTTAACTGGTATCTTACTAATTTATGGTATTCATGATATCCCAGGTTTTGGAGTCGCAGACAATCCTGTGCAAACTCATCTCGCTGATAAATATATCGTCGGATCTTCAAAAGAAATTGGTATTCCTAATTTAGTTACAGCTGTTTTAGCTAGTTATAGGGGATACGATACTTTAGGGGAAGTGGTAGTAATTTTTACAGCTGGTATCGGAGTTCTCATGCTTTTAGGTAGAAGCAGAGAAAACTACAAAGGATTAATTGAAAGGGAGGATTGATGTATGGAACACCATTTAGTTTTGAGAGTTGTTGCTAGAATAATCATACCTTTGATTATGTTATTTGCGCTCTATGTTCAATTTCACGGCGACTACGGGCCAGGAGGCGGGTTCCAAGCAGGAGTAATTTTCGCATCTAGTTTTATTTTATATGGGATCATTTTTGGTATTGCAAAGCTTCGTCAGGTTATTCATCCAAGTTTTGTCAGGAGTTCGGCTGCGTTCGGTGTTTTGATTTATGTTGGGGTTGGTATTGTAACAATTCTAAATGGGGGCGAGTTTCTAAATTACAACGTGTTATCTCAATCTGCAGAGGCAGGTCAACATATTGGCATTATGATTATTGAGTTTGGAGTTGGTTTAACTGTAGCATCAACAATGATCATATTATTTTTTGCGTTTGCAAAACCATAGAAAAGTTATTTATTAATATTTATTTTTTCAATTTCAGGATCTTCCCAACTACCTTTTATACTGTATTGTTGTGTTAATATTTTATCAATGTTAGATGGTATTGAGTCAAATAGCTCACCTGCAAAATATATTACTGCTCCTACTCCAACACCTACGGGGCCAAATAATGCACTCGCAACAGGTAAGCTATCAGATACTTTAGGAACTACAGTTGCAATTTGATCATAGTCTTCAGTTTCTAGTCCAGTGCGACCACTAATCGTGATATCACCAGCTGGTCCTAACATCTGCAAATCATTTGTATAAGCTTGGCCTTTTTCGATACTAAAATTTCCTTTAATACTGTCAAATGCGAAACCTTTATCAAAGAAATCTGCAAAATCTAGAGAGAGTCGTCTCGGCAGCGCTTGAATACTTAATAGGCCAAATAATCTCCCTGCTTTTGGTTCAATATCAAGGAATTGTCCTTCTGCAATTTCCATATTTAGTTTTCCATTCAAGTTAGCAACTGAAAAATCCATTGGCGATCCATTCCAATTAGCACTTAATTCAATTCGTGTTTCTCCATTCTCTATATTAGCTGTTTCATAATTGAATGTATCAAGCATTAACTTTATGCTTTCAGATTTGAATGTCATTTCAAACTCAGATTTGTTTGTATCATCAATATTTGACCAATTACCACTAGAATGTATTGTAAATCCAGGTTTATTGAAATCTAATTTATTAATATTAACAATATTATCTGTTTTTGTAGTTTTTAGTGATAATTGTCCTAAATTTTTACCTTCATAAATAAAATTATTAATACTAACATCAAGTTCAGGGAAGCGATTTATCTCATAGCTTACATTGTTATTTGCGTTTTTACTTTTACCTAATGATAGTCTTTCAAAGTCTATAGATAAATATTCATCTTGCTCCTTATTTTTTTTGATATATTTTGCTTCACCATTTATTTTTTCACTGTCAAATTTAAAAATCCATTTGTTATTATTGTCTAAACTTAATAGATCTACATTGACATTCTGAAAATCATTATCTAATAATCCAAAACTGCCTATATTTATATTACCTATAATTTTTTTATTTTTTTCATTATCATTTACAGTTTTTGATATATCAAAAATATTTTTCCAATCCGATAAATTAAAATTCTTTATATCGCCTCTCAGAGATATAGTATTATCAATATCAGCCTGAGGATGTTTTGTGCCAAAGCCAATATTTATATTTTTTATAAATTGATTTTTAATAAAAATATCTGCAAATATTTGGTTTTCATACGCTATATTAAGCTCTGTATTAGAAGATTGGTCAAAATTTATCATGAGCTCTAATATTTTAATTTCATTACTATTTTTTTTAAGCGGTTTCGGTAGATTTATCTTTATACCAGATAGATCAGTTATTAATCTTATACCGATTTCTGATGAGCTTTTGTTTTGTTCTGATTGATTAAAAGTAATATTCCAATTACTTTCTCCATCAAAATATTTATTAATAGTTTTAATATTATTTTCTAATTCAGGAAAAAATTTAGTCATTTGTTCCAATAAAAATATTTTGTTGGCTATTAGGGACATGTCTAATGGTATGATATTTAAATTATCATAATTAGTAGTTGGAATTTTTAATTCTATAGGGATATCCATATAAATTGCACTTATATTATTGGCATATATTTCATCTACACTGAAATAAATATCTCCAATTGCATTTTCGAGATGGAAGTTCAGTAATTCAGATCTAATAGAATTCTTATCTAATGAAACAAATCCATCGAATATAGTTTTTTCTGTTCCTAGAGGTATATCTAAATTGAGATTAATATTAAAACTACCATCAATGTTATTAGCATGTTCTGAGAATGCGGCATTTCTTTTTAATGGGCTTTGTTCAATAAATATTTTTAAATCACTAATGTGGCTATAGCCGCTAGAATTAATTATTATATGAGCATCATCATTATTATTATTATCAATATTATCAATTGATATAGATGACTCATTAATATCTGCATTAAATATATTTGCAGAAAATACTTTAGAGATAAGGTTATTGTTTTTAATGGTTATTTCTGCTTCAATATTTTCAATTTTTGGCCATTCTTCATCATAAGCAACATCCGTGTTACTTATATATACAGTTGCATTGAAATTTTGCATGAAATTTTCTTCATGTTCAGATCCATTGTATGTGATATCACCGGAGGTTATAGTCCCGCCAAGTATGGCACTCTCAAGCCAGGCATGTAATTTTGGGTTATTGATATCAGGTATATAATCTGCCATGTATTGAATATTAGATTGATTTAATTTTGCGCTAATATCAATAAAAGGCGAGTATTCGTTAAATATAATCTTACCATTTGATATTGAAGAAATTTCATTATAGATAATTACCATATTTTTAATTAATAATTCATTTTTACTAACATAAGCATATTTAAGATCAGCGCTAATTTTAGAAATTTCCTTTTCTTTTTTAAATAGCTTGGAGTATTTTAATTTTGTTAAATTGCTATCAATTTTTACATTAATAATCTTATCATTAGCAGTAAATTTACCATTTAAGTTACTAATGGAATTAGATTTATCGTAAGAAACAATATTCAAATTACTAAAAATGCCAGACATCTTTTTTAATTCAAGTTGATCAGTCTCATTGGCATCAATTCGCAGAATTATATCTTCTATGGTAGACGAGACGGAGGTTGGATCTATTTTTTTTAATACTTCATCTGGAATTAATTTATTTTTTAAAATAAGCGGCAAAATATCATGTAATTTAAGAAAAGGGAGCTTAGCGGATAATTCAAAACCATTGTTTTTAGGATTTTGTATTATTTCAAATTGATATTTTTTAGTAGGCCATTTTCCATTAACGGTATCCACGTTCATGATATCTGTAGTGACCAACCAATTCTTTTGTAACTTTCTATCTCCGCTTATACTTAAATTTATATTGTTGTAGAAGACCTTTAATTCTTCTGAGCTGAGTGAAAAATTATCATAGTTGATATCTCCACTAAAATTTATTAATTTAGCATTATTCCATTTAGTCTTTATTCTAGAATTGGCTACACCACCACTCTTAAAAATCGCAAATTTATTAAAAATCTTCGATGGATCTAAATTTATTAACTCTAAATCTATATCGCCATACCACTTCTTAGTTGTGGGATTTACATTTACATTGGCATTCACTAGTATTGTTTTTTCTTTTTGTTCTGGTAGGTTTGCAGCAAGATTAATAATCAAATTCTCCTCTTGAATTTTTATATTCATACTTGCATTATCGAAGTCAATTTTCTCAGTACCTAGATAATCATCATTCCAAGATAAATTGATATTTTCTAATCTTAGGTTTTTTTGTGTAAATAACCATTTTATTAATCCAGTTTTATTATCTATATTATTCTCATTGACTATATTGTTATTCTCAATACTAATTTCACCGTTTTTATTTCGGTTGATGCTGAGATTAATTCCTGATATCAAAATATAGCTTGGTATAATCTCCATTTTGGAAATAGAGCTCAGCAAATCTATTCCAATTTCGATAGAGTTGAATCTTAAAATCTCATTATCAGTTTTTGTTTTATAGAATCCTATATCTTCAATATTTAAGTTGGGTGCCCAATTTTTCCATTCCGCATTTACTCTATCGATCTCAACAGAATAGCCGGTGTAATTACCAATAATAGACTCGATTTGATCTTGATAGGTATCTACTCTAGGTAAAATAAGTTTTGTAGTGGCTACTAATATAAATACTAGTATTGTTATTAGTGCTATTGGATAGAAGACCAGTTTATTATGATAAATTTTAGAATTTCTTTGCATAAAGAGTTCATGTAAGAACAATATTAAACGTTCTTATTTTTGTAAGGTGTCTGTCTAAATTCAATTAAAGTGACTTTTAATCGATCTTTAACATCCCGCCATCATCGTCTTGTGAGTCATCGATATCGAAGATGTCGTCATAACCTGAAATTGGCGGGTTACCATCATGGATAAGGTAATCACGTTGTTGCAGATAGGCTTCACGTGTAAATGAGTACGGATCCACAGCAGCTTCATCGCGAATATTTGAAGCTTCGAGTAAATTTGCACGTTTATTAACTGCATTAATTGCAGATATTGGGAATAACATTGTGCTCGAAATATAATAAAATGGATTTAGTAAAGTACTCGGTACAAAATCTGTTGAATCTCGAACAGTATTTGGTCCAAAGAACGGAATGTATAGATATGATCCTTCATCAACACCCCAAACTGCTAATGTTTGACCAAAGTCTTCTTCATGTTCAGGAAAGCCTATTGTTGTTGCAGGATCGAATAAGCCACCAACACCAATTGTTGTATTAGTCACGAAACGCATGATATCGGAAAATCCTTGTTCTAGTTTTCCCTGTAAAAGGTCATTTAAGATTACGTTTAAATAGGCCAGGTTATCAAAGAAATTTGTCACACTAGATCTAATATAATTTGGTGTAAATTCTACATAGGTCTCCGCTATTGGTTTAATCAAAGCTTTATCTAAAGTTTCATTAACGTCAAAGAAAACCCTGTTCGCGGGCTCAAGCGTGTCGTCTTTTACATAATTTTCTGTATTTTGTGTTGTGGCACAGCCAGTAATAATGCTCAGCATTATTAATAGAACTATATGTTTGAATATTTTTTGGTAACTAAAAGAATTCATGAAATCCTCACGCTGCTCTATACCTCTCGTTCCATTACATAAATATTGACATACCTTCGCATTGGAGACAATTTTTTTAGGTTGAAATACATCTAATTTTCTCTTGAATCGTGGATTTTTTGTTCTAACTTAGCGATTAATCCATCAAATCCATATTTTTTGATGATTGAGGCATATTCGGCCCTTTTAAGAGAGAGATCATTTACTCCTTCTGCAATAACACTGATTATTCTCCATTTTTCACCATTTTTGTCTTTTTGCACAATATAATCGAAAGAAACAGACTTTTCTTTAGGCCTAACGAATTCAGTTTTTATCAAATATCTATTTTTTTTCAATTTTTGTAGCGATATATTTTTAAAATTCTGATTTTTGTATGAATCAAAACGACTCACATAAGTAGTAATCGTTAATTGATTAAATAGATTAATAAATTTATCTTTTTCTTCCTTACTAATAGTTTTCCAGTGTCTACCCAAAATAACTTTTGAAATTAGGGGTATATTAAAATTTTCAACTATGGTTGGTTTTAAAAAATTATAACGCTTATCAAATTTTGTTGAATCTGAAAGGACCATCATATTAATTAATGTTTCATGCAGTTTTTCGATAGGATATTTTATTTCCTGTATTTGTTCTTCATCTGCAAAAGATACGCAGGCAAATATTAAGAGATTAAAAAAAAGGACTACTTGAAAAACAGACCTTCGATATTTTTTGTTAGGCACCATATTCATTGTATTTCCTTATGTGATTTGCTATTAATTTTTGTAGTAACGTTTTTTCCACAAAGCGCCCTTATTAAAATAATAGTGATAAGATGAATTTAATGTAAACAACATATAAAGTATACCTATAAAAGACAATGATAATGCATACAGAGGGTTCATTGAATAATATTTTAAGATTGGGAAATAGCAGATAATTTGTATAAAAAACGTAGCTAACCCCATCAACATCATCGATCCATCTTGTAAAATTGCGATTAAAGGGATAATAAACGCAATAGACATAATTAGCATACAGATTAAAAGTAGTATTGGGGAATACCTAAGTTGTGTATAAGCAGTTCTTGTGACTAATTGTGATATTTCGGAAAATTTTTCGTATTGACGGATACTAATTGCCGAGTGGGTTAATCCAATCCATGTTTTGTGACCATTTTTTTTGACTCTTCGAGCGAGCATGCAATCGTCAATTAATGCATTTTTAATTGGCTCAAACCCTCCTAATTTGCGGAGCACCTCTGTCTCTAAAAGTATACATCCGCCTGCTGCAGCAGCGATTCTTGAGTTTGGTAAGTTAGAGAGACTAAACGGATAAAGAAGCTTAAAAAAGAAAACATACGCGGGCATGAGTAATTTTTCCCAAAGCGATATCATTCTGTAATGTGCCATTAGCGATAATAGTTTGATGTCAGCTTGCTTCGCTTTGAATAGTATTTTTCCTATAAGACCAGGTTCCAAAATTATATCCGCATCTAGTAAAAGAAGAAATTTGGTTTTAATATATTTTCTACCTTGCTCTAGAGCCCATAATTTACCGCTCCATCCAGAGGGTAATTTAGTTCCCGGTATAATTGATAGGTTATGTAATTTGATCGACTTTGCTTCTTTTACTGTGCTATCGGTTGATTGATCGTCAACAAGAATTACTTTTAGATCATTATGCTGCATTTTAAGTGATGCCAGCGTTTTTTTTATAGTTTGTGCTTCATTTCTTGCAGGAATGAGCACGGTAACATCATCTAAATTTTCTTTTGTAATTTCAGTTTCAAGAGACTCGTTAACACGATACGACTGGAAAGGTAGAAAAAGTATTATGACCCATATAGATAAGCCTAGCATTGTAGCTAGGAAAAGAAAGCTCATTACGCAACTTGCTTACAATTTGGAGAGGCCTTGTTATCTGATACTAATTCTGGTTTTGAAATTTCATCACTGTTGTAAAATATTGGTAATTCAGGAGCCATATCACCGGATGTTTTAGGCCCATTAAGAAATACAGAAAGTGCTTTAAGCGGATGTCTAAATGTATCATTTACTGCTGTTGCCTCATATCCACAATGCACCATACAGTTAGCGCATTTTGGATTGTTTCCAAAACCATAATTTTCCCAGGGAGTTTCCTCCATCAGTGATGAGAATGTAGGCGCATAACCTTCACCGACAAGTAGATAGCATGGTTTTTGCCAACCGAAAACATTACGAGTCGGATTGCCCCACGGCGTGCACTGGTACGTTTGATTTCCAGCTAGAAAATCCAGATAGAGTGAAGATTGGTTAAAGCGCCAATTTTTATGAGTATTGAGTTTAAATATATTGCGAAATAGTTGCTTACTTTCCAGTTTTTTCAAAAAAACATCCTGTTTAGGCGCTCTCTCATAGCTATATCCTGGAGATATTGTTACACCCTCGACACCAAGCTTCATGGACATATCTAAAAATTCAGCAACTTCATCTGCGCTTTCACCCTGAAATAAAGTACAGTTAATATTGACTCGAAAACCTTTCTCTCGAGCCATCTTTATGGCTGTTATACATTTATCAAAAACTCCATTCTGACAAACTGAAGCATCGTGTCTCTGTTTATTGCCATCTAAATGAATTGAAAAAGTTAAATAAGGAGAGGGCTTATATTTATCTATATATTTTTTAAGTAGAACAGCATTTGTACAAAGGTATATAAATTTTTTTCGTTTTATGAAGCCTTTTACAATTTTATCCATTTCTTTGTGAATTAGCGGCTCTCCACCGGCTATCGAGATGATCGGGGCTCCACATTCATCAATTGCCTGCATGCAGTCATCATAGCTTAAACGTTTATCTAAGATTTCTTTTGGGTAGTCTATTTTTCCACACCCAGCACATGCAAGGTTGCAGCGAAAGAGTGGCTCCAGCATTAATACTAATGGGTATTTTTCGATCCCACGCAGCTTTTTACCAATAATGTATTTACCAACTTTATATTGCTGTAAAAGTGGAACACCCATTAAAATCGACCCCTAATTTTATTTATCATTAAGTCTTGATTGCTATTTTTCCAATTCATGCATAAGACTAAGTGATGTTACTCTGATTGTACACTATTGATTGATATAAAGATTTAATATTTTTTTGACGTTTTTTTGTACTGATAATCTGATTGATTTTCTTGCATGACACTAAAGCACTATTCATAATAGTTTTTTTTGATAAATTATAATAATTCTAATGACAACAGATATTAATACACCGCTTTTAAATGGGATAAATTGTCCGGCGGACCTTAGAAAACTTCCAGAATCAAAGTTAAATCAACTAGTTGAGGAGATTCGATTATTTCTTTTGCATTCTGTAAGTAAGAGTGGCGGGCATTTTGCCGCAAGCTTAGGGGCAGCTGAATTAACAATTGCTCTACACTATCTTTATAACACACCAGAAGATCGCTTAGTTTGGGATGTTGGGCATCAGGCCTACATACACAAAATTTTAACTGGAAGGAAAGAACTTCTGAATTCAATTCGCCAGTGGAATGGGCTAGCGCCTTTCCCAAAGCGAGATGAGAGTGAGTACGATACTTTTGGCGTGGGTCACTCAAGCACATCGATTAGTGCCGCATTAGGAATGGCAACCGCTGCTGCCAGACTTGGCAAAAATAGAAAATGTGTTGCAATTATAGGTGACGGCGGCTTGACTGCTGGCATGGCATTCGAAGCATTAAATCATGCGGGGGCTCAACACAGTAACTTATTGGTTATTTTGAATGATAATAATATGTCAATTTCACCAAACGTTGGTGCACTTTCAAATCGATTTGCACAACTAATATCAGGTAAATTTTATTCAAATGTCAGAAAAAGCGGTAAAAAAGTACTCTCTAATATTCCAGCCGCGTTGGAAATCGCAAAACGTGCCGAGGAACACGTTAAAGGTTTGATCGTACCTGGCACTTTATTTGAAGAGTTTGGTTTCAATTATATCGGTCCAGTTGATGGCCACGATTTATCTGCTTTGATAAATACTATCCGAAATGTCCAAAAGCTTGATGGACCTCAATTTTTACATGTGATTACAAAAAAAGGTAAAGGGTATGCTCTTGCCGAGGATGACCCCGTTAAGTATCACGGTGTCACTCCATTTGATCCAAAGAAAGGTATTGTTTCCTCAAAAAAATCTTCTGGTATTCCAAGCTACAGTCAGGTATTTGGTGATTGGGCATGTGATATGGCTAGAGCTGATAATCGATTTGCTGCAATTACACCAGCAATGCGTGAGGGTTCGGGTTTAGTAGCTTTTGAAAAAGAGCATCCCGATAAATATTTTGATGTTGCAATAGCGGAGCAACACAGCGTAACAGTTGCTGCAGGGATGGCATGTGATGGATTAAAACCAGTTGTCGCTATTTATTCGACATTTTTACAACGAGCATATGATCAGTTGATACATGATGTTTGTGTTCAAAACTTACCGATTTTATTTGCAATCGATAGAGCAGGCTGTGTTGGTGCTGATGGCCCAACACATAATGGCTCATATGACTTAACTTTTATGCGATGTTTGCCAAATATGGTTTTAATGGCGCCAGCAAATGAAAATGAATGTCGACAAATGTTATATACAGGCTTCAAACTTAATCAGCCTGCCGCTGTTCGTTATCCTCGAGGAACCGGTCCTGGTGTAAAAGTATCCAAAGAAATGAAGCAGATACCTATTGGGAAATCTGAGGTTAAACGTAAAGGTAAAGATATTGCCATACTAGCTTTTGGTACTATGGTTGAACCATGCGAAAAAATTGGTGAGAAACTGAATGCCACAGTAGTAAATATGCGTTTTATCAAACCGATTGATGAGTCAGTGATTGTGGATGTATGTAGTCAGCACGATTTAATTATTACCGTTGAGGAGAATGTTATACAAGGTGGAGCAGGCTCAGCTGTGACAGAGGTTATTTCCTCATACGGTATTGAAAAAAGAGTCATAAATTATGGTCTTCCTGATAGATTAATACAACACGGCACTAGAGACGACATGCTAAAGGATGCAGGACTGGATTATGATGGCATACTTAGTTTTATATTGGGACAAATTAACGGACCAGAACAAAAAAAAGAAAACTTAGCTAACCCTTAGGGTTTTACAATTTTTTTTACCGCGGATATAAATCTTTTTATATCATCTTCAAAAATATTACCCATGCATGATATCCTAAAAAATGATTTTTTCAGCCCACCTTGTCCAGCGTAAATAATAAAACCATCTTTTTTTAATTCATCATGCAACTTATTATAGTTAATTCCTTTTGGAAGATAGAACGAGTTTAGAACACACGATGACTCATTTATTTCAAGGCATGGTTTAATTTTTAAACTTATAAATTCTGTCCTTACTAAATCTATCAATGATTGGTATTTTTTTTGACGATTTTTCCAGCCACCTTGTTCATGTAGTTCGTCGAGAGCTTCATCAAGAGCATAAAAAGTTTGAATTGATTGTGTATATGGTGTTTTATTATTATCTTGTGCATTCAAGTACTCAATGAGATTTAGATAGAGTGTTCTCGCTGATGTAGCTGCCATTGATTTCGTGGCACTTCTATTAACTACAACAAATGACGTACCAGGAACGCCATGAAGGCATTTATTAGCAGTTGATGCACAGGCTGCTATATTCCACTCGTCAAATTTTAATTCTTCAGCGCCAAAACTGCTTACCGCATCAACTAGTAGCGATATATTTCTATTTTTTTTACAAACATCAGCCACTTCCTTGATATTATTTAGCCGACCAGTTGTAGTTTCGTGTTGAACTATAGCCACATGCGAAATTTCTTTATGATATTTTAATTCATTATTTAAATTCTCTATGTTAATTTCTTCTTCCCATTCGTGATGTATGACTACATGATCGATATTATGGATTTTTGCAATTTTAGTAAGTCGTTCACCGTAGACACCATTTTCAATAATTAATACCTTACCATGTAAGGGAACGAGGCTTGTTATCATTGCCTCCATTGCAGATGTACCGGAGCCTGTAAAGACGACAGCAGCCCATTTATTTTGTGAAAGTCCATATACATCAAGGAGACTATTACGAATTTTATTTTGAAGTTCGACAAATTCGCTTTCACGATGACACAGATCGGGTTTAAGTAACGCATTTCTGACACGTTTGCTTAGCACGACCGGTCCTGGATTAAGTAGAATATTCATTAAAAACTCGCATTGATATGTTGCATCATTCGTCTAAGAATCTGATCTGGGCTGATATTAGGCCTCGGTAGATTCTCTATTGTACCAGAACAAATTTTTAGATGACCAAAGATAGGTCCATCATTCTCTTTTTGCGAGAATAACTCATCAATTACTTCCAGTTTATTGCCACATATAGCTGCACCATAACCAGACGCTTTTGCAATCATCGCAAAATTTACATTTTTCGATACAGTTGACTGCGCGCCAGTTGAGTCATGAACTTCATTATCAAGAAGTATATGAATTAAATTGTTTCCTGCATAGGTTCCAATGGTTGTAAAATTTCCCATTCGCATTAATGCAGCACCATCTCCATCAATAACAACTATTTTTAAGTCTGGTCTCGCTAATGCTAAACCTAAACCGAACGATGAAGCGCATCCCATTGAACCCACCATATAAATATGATTATCTCTATCCTCAATAGAAAATAATTCACGTCCTGTATATCCTGTTGTAGCAATCAGAATAGTTTTTTCTTTAGGTGTATTTTTTATAATACAATTTAGCACTGTATTTCTATTTAGATTATTTGATTTCACATCTAATATAGACTGAATTTCTTTTTTACGTTTTGTAACATCATTTAGTACTTGATTATGTAATTTTTCGGGTGCCACGGTCCCTTTGTTCATAATCAAGGCGTAAGGTCGCTGTTCTTTTGTCATATATTTTTCAGCACGTTTTAGAGCTGGTATTATTGCCTCTTTTTCATTTGGAAATACTTCAGATGGTACTTTCATAGTATCAAGCAAATCTTTTGTTATCTTGCCCATTAGTTCATGTTGTGGTTCATCTTTTATTCCAGGCTGCCCACGATGCGTCACTATAATTAGAAACGGAATTCTGAATACATAGGATAGTGATGTTATTGGACTTACTGCATTACCCAGACCTGAGTTTTGCATCATCACAATCGACCTTTGCCCTCCAATTACAGAGCCTGATGTCGTTGCTAGCGCATCACCTTCATTTGATGATGCAATATATTCTAATGAGTCATCATTGATTACATAATTAATAAATGGCGTGAGAAAGGAGCAGGGAACACCAGTGTACCTAACAAAACCTAACTCTCTGGCCGCTTCAATAAAATCTTTGGCTTCTATCAAATTATTTTCTCTATTACTTTATTGTGTAAAATCACCAGCAGCATCAATATCATTAATTGAGTTTACATCCAACCAGTGACCGTTTATGTAGTGAACATTTACCGTGTTGCCATTTTCGATAATATGATTGAGTAGATCTGGTATCGTTAGTTCCTTAAAATTTGACGAGGTTTTGAGTTCATTAATTGCAGTTTCTATCCATCTGCGCCCGTCTTTTCTAACTCGCATCATCCCAATCCAATGTCCCGAAGGCTCTATATCACCCTCAATTTTTGATGAAAGTTTTTTTAAAGTTATATTTTGCATAAATGGCGAACGATCATCATTCTGACTGCAATAAGCAACATCCGGCGAACCCGTCATATTAGGGTTATCCAATGCAGAGTCGACGATGATAACAATCTCACCGTTTACCTCTAATAAATCTCTGAGTATGTGTTCTCTAAAAAGCAAATCACCATAGGTGATTACCATATCATTATCAAAACATTCTTCAGCATAAGATAACGACATTAATTCATTACCAGTTTCGTAATCTTTATTGATTTTAATATCGATTCCCGAAACATTTATAGACTCAGCTTTATATCCAGCAACAACTGCTAATTTATTAATTCCTATTTTTTTAAATTGCTTAACTGTGCGTGCCAGTAATGCCTCTCCACCGATATTAATCATAGCTTTTGGTTTATCCTGAGTTAATTCATGAAGTTCGCTTCCTCTTGTAGCCGCTAAGACAATAGCACTAACGTCAATTTTTTCACCAAGATATCTTTCCTGTGCTTCACTAAGTTCATCGACTCCCTGCAAATTAAAAATTTTGTCGACAGTCGAGATTTTCTCTTCTATATCTGCAACTGATTCCGATTTATATATTTTTTTGCTATTTTTTATCATCTCTTTTGTTGATGATCTAATCATATGATTAGCCCAGATTACCAAACTAATATTTGCTTTACGAAACGCATTAGTTGGTGTGCTGTAATATTTTGTTGGAACAATGGCGAGAGGTAATCTATTTGACCACTCCTTAGCGAACTCTAATATTTCATCAGGTCTGTGAGATTTACTATGTATTAATATTCCATCTGCACCGGCCATTCGGTAAGCCTCTGCACGATCAAGCGCCTCTTTTAAACCCCACCCCGCGATTAGAGCTTCAACTCTTGCAATAATACAAAAATCATCATCCGCTTGGCAGTCTTTGCCAGCTTTTATTTTTCCCGAGAACTCATCTATATCGGCAAGAGGTTGTTTATTACTATCAATAAAACTATTTATTTTTGGGAACTGTTTATCTTCGATACAAACTCCAGCGATTTCACGTTGTTCGAGTTTTGAAACAAGTCTCCTCATATTATTAAAATTACCGTAACCGGTATCACCATCGAGTAGGATAGGTATTGAGGTTGCATCCGACATGAATTCAAGCATATCAACTACTTGAGTCCAGCTTGCCTCGTTACTGTCTCGCACTCCAAACTGCGCAGACATAGCAAACCCACTCCCCCAGATTGCCTTAAAACCAGCCTGTTCAACTATGGTTGCTGAGATACCATTATGTGCTTCAAGAATGAATTCAAGTGTGTTTGATTCAATAAGGGCACGAAGTTGTTTGCATTTACTAGTCATCGGTCTCAATTAATATCTGAAATTTTCTGCAATATTTCATGTGTGGCACGTTCGATGTCATCAGGAAAGTCTATTTCAATCCATGGTAAGCCAGAAATATCCTCAAAACCAAACCTTTCAGGAAATTTAAATAATACTTCTCTTATTGCATCCTCATATGGCATCTCAGTTTCACCTCTTTCAATACACTCATTAATGACAGACGCTAACAATTTACCGACGGATGCATCAAATTTAAAAAAACCAACAGATTCTCCCTGAAAATCGTATTCATGATTAGCAGATATTTTTTTTCTAAATTCATTAATTATCCCATTTTTGTCAACACAAATTTTAACCGGCTCATCTCCGGATTCAAAATTTCGATCAAGTAAAAAGCAATTCTTATTTTTCGTTTCAAAAAGGCGACTTAGTATATTCTTATCATATAAGACATCTGCATCCATTAAAATAAAATCAGATTCATTAGTTAATATATCATATGCACATCCAAGACTTATGATGCTACCCTCGGCATAACGTTCATTAAAAATGAAACGTATTGGTATTGAAGCATCATTTAGATGTTCAACTATCATTTCAGATTTATATCCAGTAATAATTACTATTTCTTCAACATATAGTTCCTTCAATATTTCAATATGTCTTTTGAGCAGACTCTTACCATCAAACTCTAATAAAGACTTAGGATTATCGTTTGAATATTTTCCAAGTCGATTACCGATACCTGCTGCCAGAATAATTACTTTCATAATTTTAAATAATTATTCCGTTTTTTTATGATTCTTATAGATGGCTATTAGATTTTTAGTTGATGAATCTAATTCACTCGTGCTTTTTTTATCTTTAATGCTTTCTAATACATCCAACGTTATTTTTTTCCCTAACTCAACACCAAATTGATCAAATGGATTTACCTCTAATAACTGGCCTTGAATAAAAACCCGATGTTCATACATGGCAATTAATGTGCCTAATAATTTTGGTGTAAGTTTTTTATACAAAATTGTTGTGCTTGGCCTGCTCCCCTCAAAATGAAGATGCATTTTTGAGTTATTTTCTCCAAGCATTAGCGCACGACTTTGTGCTAAACAGTTCGCAAGCAATAATTGATGATGTTGCTGGTCACCATTTTTTTGCAACGGCACAAGAAAATCTATTGGTATTAGATGTTTCCCCTGATGGAGTAATTGACTAATACTGTGTTGAGCATTTGTTCCAACTGTGCCCCAGGCTATTGAACCTGTTTCATGATTGATTTTTCTTCCAGATAAATCTGTTGATTTACCATTACTCTCCATAAAAAGTTGAGCCAGATGTTCGGGTAAGTATCTTAGTGACTCATCATATGGAATAAGCGCATGCGTGCTTGTATTAAAGAAACGAATATACCAAAAATCAATTAGTGCGAGTATTACAGGTATATTGTTTTGAGGACTTTCATTTAAAAAATGTTGATCCATAGCGAATGCTCCAGTCAGCATCTTTTCAAAATTTTCAAAGCCAATAGCAAGTGCGGTAGGAAGACCCGCAGCTGACCATAATGAAAATCTACCGCCGACCCAGTCCCATATTTTAAATAGATTATCTTCGCTCAATCCAAAATCTTTGATTAGTTTCATATTCGAGCTTACTACGAAGAAATGTTTATTTATGTTTTTACAGCCAGACTCGACCATCCATGATTTCAATGTATTGGCATTTGTGATCGTCTCCAGGGTGCTGGATGATTTAGAGGAGATAATAAAAAGAGTCGTTTCAGGATTAATTTTCTTTTTTATTGATTCTATTTCATCGGGGTCGACATTAGATATAAAAAAAGAGCGGGTATTTCCCAATCGGTATTCCGCTAGTCCTTTAACTGCCATTTTTGATCCAAGATCTGAACCCCCTGCACCAATGTTAACGAAGGTATCAAATGATTTATTTGTCCAGCCTGTTATTTTCTTTTCATGCACATCACAGACAAAACTCTTAATTTTTTTTAGCTCATTTTTAATATCATTTTCAATTTCAATATTCTCTAATTTTAATTTTGATTTTCCTCTTAGTGCTACATGTAGTGCAGCCCGATCCTCCGTGTGATTAATCTTTTCTCCTTTAAACATTGCGTTAATTGTTGTTTCAAGATTACTTGAGGCAGCATATTGTAATAGCAAATCTAATGTTTCATTTGTTATGAAATTTTTAGAGTAATCAACATATAGATCAGAGAATTGAGTTGTAAATTTCTTAGCTCTATTTATATCTTCGCTAAATAATTTACTTATATGAGATTGACTTAGAATCTCGTGGTGTTTTTTTAGGAGCTCTTTAATTTTGTCTTTTTTATTTGACGAAGGCATCTTTGATAATTTGTTTTTTTTAAAACAAGCCGATTATTTTTTAGTGATATCGATTAGTACAAGCGATATCTAAGCTAAATTATTTTTCAAGTTTGTTTTAATATTAATGATACTTTTTAAGCAGAATCGGTTATGTAATTCTGTAATTGTTCTATTGTAAACTCTTGTTCCGATATAATATTTTTAACTACATCCATTATAGATAATATCCCAACAGCCTTTCCATCTTCTACAACGGGAAGATGTCTAATATGGTTATGAGACATAATAACCATGCACTCATCTAGCGATTGCGAAGGATTCGCTGTTTTGAGATTCGATGTCATAATCTCACTAACCTTTGTTTTTGAAGAGCTACGGTTTTTGAGTATGACTTTTCTTGTATAGTCTCTTTCAGAAATAATTCCTGCTAATTTATTTTTTTCTATTACTAAGAGTGCCCCAACTTTTTTCTGATCCATCATTTTTATCGCATCAATGACGAATGCATCCGGGGTGACCGAGAAAATCTCATCACTTTTAGTGTTAAGTAATTGATTTACAGTAGTTGTCATTGTCATTTCCCCATATGTGTAGCTAGTTTTATTGTTAAATCAGACTAACCTCACTCTATATCTCCAGTATAGGGGGCTTATGCTGATGGTCAATACGAAGCCTTGAATATCGTGTACCCAGTCCTATTATTTGGCGCCCTGAAGAGGATTCGAACCTCTGGCCTTCCCCTTAGGAGGGGGACGCTCTATCCAGCTGAGCTATCAGGGC